>JBAVRC010000576.1:0-3056 GCA_049694615.1 Thermosynechococcaceae cyanobacterium
GCAATGGCCATACCGCCTTGATGCATGCCACCCTTGCCGGGGATCTGGCGGTAGTGGACTGGCTCCTTGAAGCAGGGGCAGTCGTGAATACCCGAAACAACGATGGCAACAATGCCCTCTGGTTCGCTTGTTTTGGCGATCGCTACGATTTGATCGACCGATTGGTCCAAGCGGGGATTGACCTCAATAACCAGAATGACAATGGGGCAACGGTCTTGATGTATGCCGCATCTGCGGGGAAAACCGACCTGGTACAGGTTCTATTGGCAGCGGGAGCTGATACCCAGTTAATGAATTTGGACGATTTTCGGGCCATCGATTTTGCTGCCAACCGCGAAATTCTGAGGATGCTGAAGGATGTTGTCATCTAGCCCGATCCAGCAGGACTATCACGAGGTCACGAAGCATTCGGTGCGATCGGTGCAAATCGATCCCAATTATGTGGATGCAAGAACCCAACCTGCATCGTTTAAAACCTACCCATCCTTTTTCCGTCGCTTTCCGTTAGATCTCAATCATCCGTTTCACCCATTCCTTTCTCTCACCAGTGCGATTACCGATCAAAAAAACTATCGCGAGGGTTCCTATTCTTTGCGGGTACAACCCTCCGCAGGTGCGCTTTACCCCACAGAATTGTACGTGCAACTCCGGGGTATTCACGGGATGCTAGATGGCATCTATCACCTTGAACCCAATACCTGCTCCCTCACACTCATCTATGAATTGATTGACGATGCGTTAGAGGGGTATTGGCCTGATTCTCGTCTGATTAAGGGCTGTATTTTGCTGGTGAGTTGCGTCTATTTCCGCTCCAGTTGGAAATATAAAAACCGTAGTTTGCGCTATTGCTTTTTAGATAGCGGACATCACCTAGGGGCGATCGAAGCAGCGGCTTATGCCTCCCATCATCCCTACCAAATCCGGTTTGATGTGGATGGGTTAGCGCTCAATGACGATTTGGGATTTGAGACAAAAGAATTTGTCACAGCAGCGGTCGTCATCGGCGAACCCAAAGCAAAAACCGTGCGACGGCTGCGATCGCCGCTTCCCTTTGTTGCCGGAACTGACTATTTTGAACCGAATCGCTTCATTGAGGCGGGTTACAAACAAACCCTATCAACCCTGGTTCAAACCCAATCCATTCAACAACCCACTTTTCCCCTTGGCCCAACCCAATGGCAGCAGGCGATCGCGCAACGGCGATCGGCGCGGCGGTTCTATCCCCATTCCATCTGCTTAGCGTCCTTCCAAACAATCTGGAGCGCCCTGAAGCAACCCATTCCCAGCCCATACAGCGAAACCCTGACCATCTATGCGGTCGTGCAACGGGTGACGGATCTGCAACCCGGACTCTATTGCAGTAACTTTCTACCCAGTCGCGATTCCAACCACTTCCTGCAAGACAGCTATCGCCTCAAGGTCGGAGAATTTCAGGCCCAAACCGGCCACCTCTGCATCAACCAGGCGATCGCCCGTGACGGTGCGGTGGTCTTTTTTATCGTGGCCGATTGCCGCAACTATCGAGTGGCACTCCAACAAGCGGGTTTGTTAGGGCACCGCATCTACCTTGCCGCCACTGCGCTGAATTTGGGCTGTAGCGGCATTGGCGCGTTTTATGACGATGAGACGCAGGCGTTTTTAGACACCGATCGCCCGGTTCTCTACGCGATGGCGATCGGACAAATTTTGGCTCCCCATCAGGGGGCTTGAGGAGGAAAATCGAATGGCCATTCCCAGTCTCCCACCCGATGATTTACCGCCCCCGCAGCTCGAACTGGGCGATCATCGTCTCCGCCGCCAACTCGACGCATCCCTGACGCAACGGTTTCAGCAGCAGTGTGACCCCACCTGCCAAAAACTCCTCGCAACCTGCGATTGGTCGATCACCACAACGGCGAATGTGGCGACGTTGGTGATTGTTTGCCCTGATCGAGCAACCAATTGGCATGTGCTGAACCAGGTGGTCGCTCTAGCCTGCATTATTCACGAGGTGTACGGGGAGTGGCAAGTTTTGACAAAATCAGAGAAAAAGGTTTTATTGTGAAGCAGAAGTTCGGAGAAATGCCTTACAAATGACCTCAAAATGACTAAAAACACCTATATTTCTGACAAAAAGAGACAAGAATCCTATCACGGGTCAACTCTACTCAAATTTGAGGGATTGGGACTGGGATAAGTTGCGAGCAATTAGACGCAGCTCCTTGGCAAACGGGCAGAACGCAGCCAACTCCACCAGGATTCGTCGAGCAGAAACCGTTACCTTGGCCGCCCCTTTAATGAGCACCAATCGGAGGCGTTCCACCTGAGCCTTGGCCAGTTGGGTTCCATTTGCAGCTTGGCGAATCGAGATCATCAAAATGTAAGCGGCTTGGGTCAAGAGCAAGCGAAACTGATTAGCAATAAAAGTACTGCAACTGAGACGGTCTGCTTTTAGCGCGAGCTTGAGTTCCTTAATACGATGTTCGCTGTCGCCGCCGCGTTGAACATAGAAGTGGTCGTACAATTCTTGGGGCGGTAGCTCCAGATTGGTCACGACAAAACGAGGATTAGGGCCTTTGTCGAGCCATTCTGCCTTCATCACCAATCGTCTCGGCTCATCCCAAGACTGAGCCGCATAATAACCATCATCAAACAAGCGAGCCTTCTGCTGAGTTTTGATGTGCTGCAATCTTGCGCGCTCGAGCAAATCGGCAATCTTTCGGTCAAGCACTGCATTGCGGGTAAAGCCAAGGGCATAGCCTACCCCTGTCAAGGTTAACCCAATAATTAACGAAACTCTTTTTTGAAAAGGGTTCTAGGCTTCAAGTCACAACAAATTATGTTCTATAATTTTAACAATTTCTAACATAAACTAGGAAAATTTTCAATTGTGGTCGCTGAAACCCTTATAATCTCGTTCCCTCCTCTTCAAGGGGCAGGGCATCTCAAGAGAGCAAAACAAGGTGAAAATCCTTGTCAGATATAGCTTTCATCGGAAATAGGGTTCAAGAAAGGGCACACCTTGACAGGGGTAGGGCATAGCCAACACCGGAACGTTCACAAACCTGCATGATTTC
>JBAVRC010000577.1:0-7217 GCA_049694615.1 Thermosynechococcaceae cyanobacterium
AGACCGGACATTCAGGTCCAGGACGACAACTAGAGCGATCGCGGACCAAATGCCCAAGTTGCAGCAAGCCCATGTCCAAAGTGCCGACTAAGAAAGTCAAAAAAGGGTTTTTCCTGAAATGCGAGGCAGGTTGTAAAACCGGAGACGATAAAGACCTGGTGTTGTTTTGGTCGGAGCGGGTGAAACAATGGCAACTCCCGCAACCGAAAACAGAACTGCCAACCGAGACCAAACTGACGGAATACCCCTGTCCAGTGTGCGGCAAACCGTTGGAGGAATACCATTACAGCAAAGAGGGGCAAGCCAAATCAATGCTGCGGTGTTCGGATGCCAAAGCCAGAAGTAATGCGAAACATAAGGATGTAGCGTATTTCCGAGGAAAAGAAGGCAATTGGTGGAGTCCGAAACTGGGCGATTTAAAAAGCGAGACAAAATTGGATCAAAAGTGAATGGATGCAGCTTTACTATCGATCAATGGTAAAGCAATCCTTTAATAGCGTAAAACAATAGATCCAAATTGTATTACACTAAACTTAACCGTCACCTATAACAATTGTCGGCTTGTATAAGGTTGTAGGAAATAGCGGGCAAGCCGTCTAGGGTTCGACTCCCTTAAAGCGTGGTGCTTTGACTCTTGATAAAGTCACTATCTCAAACAAGAGAAACAGCGCTTAGCGCAAACTGAGATGCAACCTGCAATGTAGAAGATACCGTTTATGGAAATTCCATAAACTCAATTTACGTTCCTTGCATCTCAGTGTTTCTCTCATAAACTAAGAATCATAAATTTATGTTTGGTTTTATCAAGCAAGAGTCCGTCAAACCTAATCAAGTGGGATATATCTACAAAAATAATCGATTTCATAAAAAATTAAAGCCTGGACTGTATCGGTTTTTTAGTCTTTTCGATGAATACATGCTGGTGTCCATTCCAATCGGGGAAAGATTTGGATCTATTGTCAACCAAGAAGTTTTAACAAAAGACAATATAGCATTGAGATTCTCATACTTTACCCGTTATTTTATTAGCGATCCAGATTGCTTTATTTCAAAGTTTGACGTATTTAATCAATTCGGCAATATTTTTTTTGAACCGGATCAATTGGTTCACCATTTAAGCCAGATATATATCAGACAAGAAATAAGCCAAATTGAAAGTGAAAGCTTGAGTGAGAACCGCAATGAAATACTTTCGGAAGTGCCCCCTGAACTGTTTCAGAGTCTTAACGCTTATGGAATATCCCTATTAGAACTAAGAGTAAAAGATATAACATTTCCGAAAACTATTCAAGACCTATTTGCCCGTCGTTTGGAAGCCAAGATCCGCGCATACTCTGACCTTGAGAATGCACGAACCGCTGTTGCAACTGCACGAACCCTAAAAAATGCTGCGGAGTTAATGAAAGGTAATGAAAATATTAAATATTTACAGCTTTTGGAAGTTCTAACTAAAATTGCATCTACTGGTAAACATACATTTGTCTTTGGAGATTTAGATAGCAAAAAGTCTGAATTGCTTCAAAAATAAATAAAAGCACGGAAACAGAGTGCGATCGCACTCTGTTTCCGTATATTGCTACTTCATTGCAGCAGCAGGTGGGCGATTGATTTGAGATACACGGCAACCAACGGAAACTTCAGTTTCATTCTCAAAGAGAAACGTTGCACCGCCGTGACCGCAAGTTGCGATCACTGCCGCAGAAGTTTCAGTAGAAACACCACCGGATGGACCAGACAGAGAACCTCCTCCTTCGGGAGCAACGGAAGGTGTGCTTGAGGCAGGACTCGGCATCGATTCTGCTGGTGTTATGGGAGTTGTAGTTGTGCTAGGTGGATCTGAAGATCCTGATGGGGCAGCAGTAGGACTCCCTGTCGGTGTTCCTGGCGGAATATCTGCTGGGGCAGCGGGTGTGCTGTTATCAACGGGACTGTTTGGGGTTCCCGGTTCAGCCGCATAACCGAATAAACCAATGCCCAGAATAGAGGTACTCAGTACCATCGAAGAAATGAGAAAGGTAGAGATTTTCATAACATATCCTGCATGATGTTGATTCTTTCTTGCGTGACCGCTTACATTACCCTCCTTAGGTTCGGGGAGATAACAACAGAAGAAATACCAGTAGGCCACAAGGATGGAACTGGCTTCCTTAAGCTGGGAGGACGTATGGTTGCCGAGCAAAGTTCTACACGATAAGACATTATTATGTATGAGTCCAAAGTCATACAAGTAGCTGATAGAATATGCAAAGACGCAAGGTTCCTAGAAAAGTTACTAGGCAACGCGATCGCTCGATTGAGTGAGTGAACTGAACTGTTTTGCAGATATCTGCTATCTAGATGGAACTAAATCCAACACCAGTTGCTCATAGGTTGATACCTCAGATTTGGCATCCAGATTAGACAGTGTTATACCTAATAATCGTAATTTCTCGCCTTTCAATTCAATCTCTATTAATTGAATTTTACAAGATTTTTTGATTTAATTATTTCAGTGGCATGGAATGTATAATTCCTAATCTACAATTCCATGCCTGAATTTTATACTTAGCTTCAGCTTCATCTTGCTGAACCTTCTCAGGTCTAGCTTGAGTTAGTTTTCCTGTATACTTATATACAATGAGGGCAACTAGCTCGCGCAATTGTTGTAGACCTTGTTCTAAAGATATTTCTGACTTAACTGGGTAGGGTATCACATTAAACCCAAATCCGCGAAAGACTGAAGCGGCCCGTCTCATATGGGCTTTATCCGTTACGAGTAAGATGCGCTGAGGCTTCAGAGGGGAAAGTAAAATCTTTGTGAATAATCCATTTTCCCAGGTAGTGACAGAACAACCTTCGCCGCCAATCCGGTTTTCTGGAATTCCCATCTGCTCCAATAATGTAATCACTTTGGGTGCATCCATCATCCCGCTCACAAAGATTCTTGAGGCACGATTTTTCTCGTAAAGTTGAGCGGCAACCAAAGCACGCTCATCATTAAGACTAGGTCCACGTCCCAGGACAACGATGAAATTTGCTGATGTTTCATGATCAGCATAATTTTTTATCATATCTCTCAATATAAATACTGAGATTAAAGTCAAAAATAATGCAATCACGAAAAGTGTGCCGAAGCAAATAAATGTAATATTTTTGCTTTGGAATTGACGCTGGCAATCAAGACAAAAATAGGGCTGCTTTCCCCGTTGTTGAAATCCATTTTTGTGAACCGAATGACTTTTACAGTATGGACAGCGCATAGCTAATACGGATCTCAATCATTAGGGTTATTTCATTTTAGATCTGAGTAAAGAGATTGGGAAATTTAAGCTCTCAAAATTCAAATCATTAGTGATCGTCTTGTATACTTTATAACCACCTAGTCCAGCAAACTCGATAAAAGAGTTTCTTTCAGTTCCATCAACCGAAGGACCAAGTGCATGAAATTCGGATACACCATCATCTATGTTCCAGACGTGGCCGCATCTCTGGCCTTTTTTGAAACAGCCTTCGACCTCAAAACCCGCTTCATTCATGAAACCGATTACGGCGAACTCGAAACCGGAGAAACAACCCTCGCCTTTGCCAGTCATGGGTTAGGCGCAAACAACCTACCTGCGGGTTATATCGCCCTAGATGCCTCCCCGCTGCCCATTGGTATAGAAATCGCCCTCGTCACCAACGCTGTAGAAAACGCCCATAATCGAGCTGTGGCAGCCGGAGCCACGTCCATCAAAGCACCAATGGTTAAACCCTGGGGCCAAACCGTGTCCTATGTGCAATGCCCCGATGGCACATTAGTCGAATTGTGTTCGCCAATGGACCATTAGCGAAGTCTACAGCGTATTCCGACCGAACACCCTTGACTATTTGCCCTGGCGAATGAATCAGCTGTGGTATACCCCCTTTTGCTTTGTACGCCAAGGACTATTGGCATAGCTCTGTCAAAATAGAAACATCCCATCAGACTTTGGGAAAACCAAGTCGATTGGGACAGTCATGATATAAAAGCATTTTGGCGTAAGGAAGACAGAGATCGATGCAATCTAAGCCGCTAACCTGGAAACGACCCCTGACCCAATTGATGGTCTTTGCCCTCACCCTGTGGTTGTTGTTGCCCCAAACAGTCTGGGCTAAAGGGTTAGAGGCAAACTCGCTACCCACTGCCCCCACCAACCTATCGGTTAAGCCCTATCTGGATCGGGTGGCCCAACAGATCACCGAATTCACCTTAAACAATGGACTGAAATTTATTGTCTTAGAACGGCACAAAGCTCCCGTTGTTTCCTTTTTAACCTATGCCGATGTGGGAGGAGCCGATGAGCCGACGGGACAAACCGGAATTGCCCACTTCTTAGAGCACTTGGCCTTTAAGGGCACCCGCCAGATCGGGACGCGCAACTATACCGCTGAACAACCCCTGCTTGATCGCCTGGATACCCTATTCCAGCAAATCCAGCAGGCGCAACAAACCGGCGACCAAGCTAAAGTCCAGCAACTCCAGGCTGAATTTAGCCGGATTGAAACGGAGGCCAAGCAATGGGTGGTCCAAAATGAAATGGGTCAAATTGTCAATCAATCTGGTGGCGTGGGATTGAATGCCACCACCTCTGCCGATGCCACCCGCTATTTCTACAGCTTTCCGTCCAATAAACTAGAGCTTTGGATGTCTCTAGAGTCAGAGCGCTTTTTAGATCCCGTGTTTCGCGAATTCTATAAAGAGAAAGAGGTGATTTTAGAAGAGCGCCGGATGCGCACCGATAACTCTCCCATTGGCAAAATGGTTGAGGTCTTTTTAGACAAAGCGTTTACCACCCATCCCTATCGCCGTCCCGTGATTGGTTATCCGCAAGATTTGCGGCAAATGTCCCGTCCCAATGTGGAAGCTTTTTTTAAGACCTACTATGGCCCCAGTAACCTCACCATGGTGGTGGTGGGGGATGTTAACCCCACTGACGTCAAGCGACTGGCCAACCTCTATTTCGGACGGTTCCCCACGCAGCCCAAGCCACCCCAAGTGACGGCAACCGAACCGCCCCAAACTGACGAACGCTCCGTAACGGTATCTCTCCCCTCGCAACCTTGGTATTTGGAAGGGTATCATCGACCCGCCCTGCGTCACCCAGACAATGCGGCCTATGAATTAATGACCAGTTTGCTCAGCGACGGACGCACCTCTCGCCTCTACAAAGCCCTGGTGGAAGAGCAGCAGGTGGCCCTGAATGCCGAGGGGCAAAATGGGTTTCCCGGCGATAAGTACCCCAACTTGCTCCTGTTCTACGCCCTCACCGCACCAGGCCATACGGTGGAAGAGGTGGCCACTGCCCTGAATCGCGAAATTGAGCGGCTCAAGACGGAGCCTGTTTCGGCTACAGAACTCGAACGCGTGCAAAATCAAGCCCGTGCATCCCTGTTGCGATCGCTAGCCTCCAATGACGGCATGGCACGACTCTTAGCCGAGTACGAGATTAAAACCGGGAGCTGGCGTAATTTATTCCGCGAGTTGGAGGCGATCGCCGCTGTCACCCCAGCCGATCTGCAACGGGTGGCGCAAATCACCTTTGTCCCCACCAATCGCACCGTAGGGAAACTGCTCTCAACCCCACCAACGGGCTCTAAATCTTGAGGAGGCAAATTGGATGGATATTAGTCTGGCCCTACCCACCTTTGTGATTACCCTACGGGAAGGGGTAGAAGCCGCCCTGGTGGTGGGGATTGTGCTGACCTTGTTGGAAAAAGCGAAGCAAACCCATCTGCGGGGATGGGTATATGGAGGGGTATTAGCAGGATTGGGCGTTAGTCTTTTGGTTGGGTCGGGACTGAGTGCGCTGTTGCAACAGCTCCAGACGTCTGAACAACCCTGGGCTACCCTGCTCCTGCCTTTTCTCAAGCTATTTTTTAGTCTGTTGACTATCGCCATGTTGACCTGGATGCTGGTTTGGATGACCCGACAGGCGCGATCGGCCAAGGCCCAAATTGAGGGAGCCACCCTGCAAGCCTTGCAAACCGAGGGACAAGCAGCCTGGAACATTTGGATCCTTGTCTTTATTGCAGTGCTGCGGGAAGGGTTGGAAACCGCCTTGTTTATCGTGGCCCAATTGCAACAAGGATGGATGCCGATGGTTGGGGCGATCGCCGGGTTAATGGGGGCAACGGGGATCGGTTGGGCTTTGTTTGCCCTGGGACTGCGGATTAACCTGCAACGGTTTTTTCTGGGGATGGGGCTGTTTGTATTGTTGATTGTCGGTGGTTTGGCGATCAGTGCGAGCAAACAGTTGGATCTCGCCCTTTCAACCTTAAATCCGTTCTTGCCCCAGTCCTTTTGTGGGACAGGTCCATCTTGTCTATTGGGTCCGCTCCTGTGGGATGCACACCAGGTTTTACCCGACGAACAATTTCCGGGGCTTTTACTCAAAATTGTTTTGGGTTACCGCGATCGCCTGTTTTGGGGACAGGCTGTGGCTTATCTGTGCTTTTTGTCCGTGGCCGGACCCCTTTACTGGCAAAGTCTTCAGCCGTCTCAGATCAGCGTATCTGCCCCCCCGCGACTCACCGCATCTGCACCGCAAGGGTCCAAAGAAAGCCCCTAGACCAATGGACATTCAGAAACAGATTCGCTAATCTGGCAGTAACCAGCCTTGCAAACCCATCCAAACAGGGCACTGGACTAGGGGTAATGGCTTATCAACTCCCTCATAGTGCCCACTTCTTAGACCACTTTTGCATTTTTATTCCGTCGAAAGAAAAATCTTTGATGGGATTAAGTGCATGACCCATGCGCTTGTCACTCGGCAGCAACGGCTTGCTGAACGGTAAATCCAATTTCTTGGCCATAGGATAATTCCAGGGTGTGGCCGTCTGGGTCTTTCAGAAAGGCCCAGTAGCCCACGGTTGGATCGCCATCATGCGGACCTTCCAGCAACATACCTTCCGCTTTAGCCACTTGACAGAGATTATCGACCATCTCACGTGTGCTCAGCCCTACCCCTAGATGGGCGATGGGTAGGAGCGGTGTATCCACTCGTGGTCTCTCAATGAGGACAATGACAAAAGGGCGGGTCAGATCGCCCAGCCAAACCACATCGGACTGAGAGGCTGCATCGATGCGACGATGAATGACTTGCATCCCAGCATACTTGGCATAAAAGGCAATGCTGGTATCCATGCAAGTGACGGGTAAAGCGATGTGCGTCAAACCCAAATCCGACATGAGGAACCTCCATTTTTCCAGTGAGACC
>JBAVRC010000578.1:0-1806 GCA_049694615.1 Thermosynechococcaceae cyanobacterium
GGTTAGAACTGAAATGACCTTCAACGCCCCCGTCTCTGGCGTTGCGGCAAATGTTGAGAATCAAAAAATTCTTGGGCACAAACAATCTGAATAGTCTGAATACTATCGATTTCAGCATCTATGCCTAACTAAACTCAATGATTCTTCGTCTACGATAGGTGATCGCCCCTCCAAAACCCATAAGCCTAGACCAATCGACCATTCACCACTCCAATTCCGCCGGGGTCAACTTGCGATGATTTTGCTCGATCCGCACAATTTCGCCGCTGCGCATCGTCACCACCCGATCCGCCATCCCCGCGATCGCCGCATTATGGGTAATCACTGCTGTCATCGTCCCTAACTCCTGATTCACCTGCGCCAGAGCTTCCAGCACCAGTTTTCCCGTCGAGTAGTCCAACGCTCCCGTCGGCTCATCGCAGAGCAATACCTCTGGACGCTTGGCAATGGCACGGGCGATCGCTACCCGTTGTTGTTCGCCGCCAGAGAGTTGAGACGGGAAATGGTTGAGGCGATCACCAAGTCCGACAAGTTCAAGTGCTGCTTCTGGACGCATCGGACGGCGCACAATCTCCGTCACCAACGCCACATTTTCCCGTGCGGTCAAGCTGGGAATCAAATTGTAAAACTGGAAAATAAACCCTACGCAATCCCGACGAAAACGGGTCAATTCCGCATCGCCCGCAAACGTCAGGTCGCGACTCCGAAAGAACACATGTCCTGCCGAAGGAATATCCAACCCGCCTAAAATATTCAGCAGAGTCGATTTCCCGCTACCGGAAGGCCCCAGCAATACTACCAACTCGCTTTCGTAAAGATCTAAATCCACGGAACTGAGCGCATGAACCTCCACTTCGCCCATTCGATAGACCTTAGAAACCCCATGGATATGAAAGACCGCTTCCAGAGGCGATTCTGCATTCAAAGAACGCTTGGCAGTCTGTGACATGCCTTTCTCCATGGTATTTCCTTGCTATTACAAAGCGGCATGCCCTGTTTTTAAATCGACAAAACTAGGGATTATGCTCTTTTCTCAATCACAATCGTTAAATGGGTGACCATTGCGCCAATGACTCCCACCGCAGCAACGACTGGAAATAAAGCCGCACTGAGGACACCACCTACGACACCAACGGTCAAAGGAATTTCAATTAAGACTCTTCCTTCCTCATTTTTGATGATGATGCGACGGATATTTCCTTCATGAATGAGTTCCTTCACTTTAGCGGTCAGATCGTTGCCGCTGATTGTAAATTCTTCCACATTCACCTGTTCGTCTTCACTTTTTGCAGAGTCTAGGGACACAACCTCGACTGGGACTTGTTCCGCAGTTCCCTTTACTGAGACATCGTTTTCATTCATGACGCACTATTCTCCAGGTAAAGCTCTAGCTTAAAGCTAGAGCGTAATTCTGAGGAAACTGTGAGGAAGCGAACCTACTACCGTCCATATGACTGGGTGTTTTTTTTGGGATCCACCTTGCTTTTGACAACAGACCCTCACAATTTCCTCAGCTCGTTTTTATAAATTTCAAGTGGATTGGAGGGTTTGGTAATCTTCCTAAGCTGTTGCGAGGAAAGCAATCATGGACAATATCCAAGAACAAAGTCGCGAAGCTGCTGCAACCCAGCGCCTTCATGAAGAACAGATGAGAGACTCCATGGAAATTCGAGCCGAAGAAGAACTCGAACAGCGGAGTCATAGCTCCCTTGATGAAGCAGCTCGGGAGGCTGTCGCAAAAGATCGCCTAAAGGACACACAATTGCAAGAAAACATGAAAGAAAGAACTGAGGAAGCGTTAGGCGG
>JBAVRC010000579.1:0-2833 GCA_049694615.1 Thermosynechococcaceae cyanobacterium
CGCCCTCTGGGATGAGGTGAAGGACAAACTCAAGGAAAGCGGCCTGTCCCTCTCCGGCGGTCAACAACAACGGCTCTGTATTGCCAGGGCGATCGCCGTGGAGCCGGAAGTGATCTTGATGGATGAACCTTGTTCAGCCCTAGACCCCATTTCCACCCTGCGTATCGAAGAATTAATGAACGACTTGAAGGAACAGTACACCATTGTCATCGTGACCCACAATATGCAGCAAGCCTCGCGGGTCTCGGACAAAACCGCCTTCTTTAACGCCGAAGCCCTTGAAAAAGGTGGAAAAGTCGGTTATTTAGTCGAATACGACGATACAGTCAATATTTTCACGAATCCGAAGGAAGAATATACGCGGGATTACGTGTCCGGTCGATTTGGTTAATAGATCGTTTTGAGCGTTGTGTGCTGAAAATAATGGGTCAAAATATCCCGGTAGGTTTTGCCCTGCTGGGCGAGACCGTAAGCGCCCCATTGGCTCATGCCCAGCCCATGCCCAGATCCTTTGCCGTCAATGGCAAAACTCACCGGTTTACCCGTGCCTGCTGTAGCTGCAACGAGGCCGAAATCCGGTTTAACGCTAAAAAGGGTGCTTTTGAGGCCCAGTGCGGTGCGGAGATCGCTCCCCTTCATCAGGCGATCGCCCTGATTCCCTTTCACTTTCATGAGTTGCACCCGCCCTGTGACGCTGGTTTTGACCGGGGTGAGGGCCACAATATCGCCGATACCGGGGATGCGCTGACGCATTTGGGCGGCGGTAAGCATTAAGGTCCATTGATAAACCGGAGCGGTTTGATCAAAGTCCGGCACCCCTCGGAGGTAAGGGACGGTACCCGTCCAAACATTTTCGGAATTTTCAGTATGGCCGCCTGATGCGGAATGGAACACGGCTTCAATGACCTTGCCTTGATAGGTTAATACCTGACCGGACGTGGCTTTCACGGCATCTTGGGTACTATTCGCTTCGCCAGCAATGCCGACATAAACCTGGGATGCCGTTGTGCTGGCCACATCGAATAAGGAATATTTCGGTCGCTGTTTTTGAAACATGGCATAGGACCGCGAAGCAACCGCTTGGGCCTTGAGCGCTTCTTGGGGCCAGGTGGGGTACATTTCTTTACCAATGACACTGGCGAGATAATCTTCCATGTTGAGTTGATTCACCACCGTCAGTCCGCCACCGCTGCGCACCAATTTCACTTGGCCTCGGTACCACTGATCGCCCACATAGACAAATCCCCCCTCCTTGGGTTTGAGTGCAATTTGCCAAGCATGTTTGCTCGCTAGACTCACCCCGCCGGATACGGCTGTAGCGGAAAACCCTTGAAGTTCTGGAATCTGTCCCAACACCCGCCCCTTGCCATCTATTAACTGGGCGGGCGTCGAACTGCCCACGGTGATGGCGTCCGTATCCTGGCGCAATCCTACCCGAATCTCTAGGGCCATAGCGGGGGTGGCCAAAAGCAACCCCAAACCGATGCCAAAACACCCCAGTATGGGTCGAGTCCTAGATATTGCGGTGTTCAGACAGGGCCAGGGCATTGCAAAAATCTCCAGTAAGCCAGTTCTACTTAGAATGCACCAACTGAGGGAAAATTAAAGCCCTACCGACGTTGATTCGATAGCCTCAAGTTCCCCTCTGTAAAGGAGGAGCGTGGAATGTGCTCCAGAGCATAGCATTAAACCGCTTGCGAAAATTCTCCTAGATCGTATGATGAGTGGAGGCTTTGGGGTTTTTCGGCGGGTGGTTGATTTTGCAGATTACGTTCCTTGGTACCAGTTCCGGCGTTCCGACGCGATCGCGCAATGTTTCGAGCGTGGCCATTCGACTGGCGCAACGGGCCGAAATTTGGCTGCTTGATTGCGGCGAGGGAACCCAGCATCAGATCTTGCGCAGCGATGTCAAAATCAGCCAAATCCGCCGGATCTTTGTGACCCACATGCACGGAGACCACATTTTTGGGTTGATGGGATTGCTGGCCAGTTGCGGCATGGCCGGCAATGTCAGTCAAATCGACATTTACGGCCCACCAGGACTCGACGACTATTTACAAGCCAGTCGCCGCTATTCCCAGACCCATTTTTCTTATCCAATTCGCGTCCATACGGTTCAACCAGGCTTGGTGTTTGCCGACGACGCCTACGATATCTATTGCGAACGATTAGAGCATCGCGTCACGGCCTTCGGGTACCGCATCCAGGAAAAAGATCAACCCGGTCGGTTCGATGCTGAAAAAGCGCATGCCTTGGGCATTCCCTCCGGTCCGCTCTATGGCCGATTGAAACGGGGAGAAACCATTACCCTTCCGGATGGTCGCAGCATTAACGGTAACGATCTTTGCGGGCCAATCCAAACGGGTCGAACCGTGGTCTACTGCACCGATACCATCTACTGCGACGGAGCCATTCGTCTTGCCCAGGGTGCAGATGTCTTGATTCACGAATCCACCTTTGCCCATCAAGACGCTGCCATGGCCTACGAGCGCCTACACTCCACCTCCACGATGGCGGCTCAAGTGGCGCTGTCTGCCTCAGCCAGTCACCTCCTACTGACCCATTTCAGTCCTCGGTACGCTCCTGGGAGTCCCTTGCAGTTGGACGATCTGTTGTTAGAAGCGCGAGCCATCTTTCCGAATACAGAATTGGCCTACGATTTTTTGACCTACAGCGTACCGCGACGGGAAGCGGCATGATTAGCGGCGCAATAGCGAAGGGATAGCGGCTTGCCCATGGCCAAATTGCCGGAATTGGAACCTGCGGCAAAGCGTTGGATTGGGCCAATTGTCTAAGAACCTGTTTGAAAAGTTAGCAGACAGCCTACCCAGCT
>JBAVRC010000580.1:0-4222 GCA_049694615.1 Thermosynechococcaceae cyanobacterium
ACCCGTATTTTTGTCCACGATGCCCAACAACGCCAACTCGCCGAACGCTCGAAACAAGCCCTTGAAGCGACGGGGATTCAACCCATTGCCACCCAAATCACCGCAGCGGAGGCATTTTACCCGGCAGAAGACTATCATCAAGACTATTACCTGAAAAATCCACGACGCTATCGCTTCTATCGTTATACCTGCGGTCGCGATCAACGGCTTAAACAGGTTTGGGGGTCATCTGCGCCTCATCGCGAGTCATCGGATGCCTCATCCAGCTTGCCCTAAACTCCATTGCCCTGAACACCGCCCATGACAGATGCCATTTTGAACATTAACCATCTCAAGGTTCAGTTTCAAACTGAAGGCGATCCAGTGGTGGCCGTTGACGATATTTCCTTAACCTTGGAACGGGGACAAACCTTAGGCATTGTGGGGGAGTCTGGGTCGGGTAAGTCGGTGACCGCGTTGTCGATTTTGCGGTTGGTCCCTAGTCCGCCCGGTCAGGTCGAGAGCGGCGAAATTTGGTTTCAGGACACGGTTCTGTCTGGGTCTGGATTGCCTGTCGATTTGCTGCGCCTCCCGGAATCGGAGATGCAGCGCTACCGGGGCGGACGGATTGCCATGATTTTCCAAGAACCCATGAGTTCGCTCAATCCGGTGTTTACCTGTGAGTTTCAACTCCTAGAGGCGCTGCAACTCCATCAAAACCTATCCAAGACCGAGGCCAGACGTCAGGCGATCGCCCTGTTGCAGGAAGTGAAGTTAATTCCCAGCGATGCCGACCTCCGTCGGGAACTGTTGGCCGAAGCCGATGATCGTGGCATGGTGCTGACCGAGCGGCGGTTATTTGAACAGATGAGCGAACGGAAGCAGTCGTTTTTGCAACGCTATCCCCATGAACTGTCCGGTGGCCAAATCCAACGTCTCATGATTGCCATGGCCATTTCCTGCAATCCGGCCATCTTAATTGCAGACGAACCGACCACGGCTTTGGATGTCACCGTACAAGCGCGGATTTTGGATCTCCTCAAAGACCTGCGCGATCAACGCGGCATGTCGATTATTTTTGTCACCCACGATTTAGGCATTATTGCTGAAATTGCCGACACCGTCGCCGTGATGTATCAGGGCAAAATTGTCGAATCCGGTCCCATTGCGCAAATTTTCCACAATCCCCAGCATCCCTATACCAAAGGATTACTGGCCTGTCGCCCCCAACCGCATCGGCAACTGAAATATCTACCCACCATCGGCGACTTTATGGAAACCGTCGTGGATGAACAAGGCCAGTCAACAGTGCAGAGCAAGGTCACGGTCGCGGACACCCTAGCAGCAATTGAAGTCTCCGACATTGAACAGCAGCAACGTCTAACGGTGTTGGAACAACAACCGCCGCTCTTGGCCGTGGATAACCTGCAAGTCTTTTTCCCCGTGCGCGGGTTGCTGGGTCAAACCAAGCGCTATATCCCGGCAGTTAATCGAGTTTCCTTTCAGATCTATCCCGGCGAAACCCTTGGACTGGTGGGGGAATCGGGCTGCGGTAAAACCACCCTAGGACGAACATTGGTGCGGTTAACCCCTGCGACGGGGGGGCGCATCCAGTTTGAAGGCCAAGACATTACCCACCTGCGGGGGAAAGCGCTGCGTTGTCTGCGCCAGGATTTGCAAATTATTTTTCAAGATCCCTTTAGTTCCCTCAATCCGCGAATGACCGTGGGAAACATTGTGATGGAGCCGATGCGGATCTTTGCCAAGCTCAGCGCCATGAAGTCTGGGCAAAGTTTTCGCGATCGCGCGGCCTATTTACTAGAGCGGGTAGGACTACAGCCCAGCGACTTGCGACGGTATCCCCATGAATTTTCTGGGGGGCAGCGTCAACGGATTTGTATTGCGCGGGCACTGGCCCTGAATCCCAAATTCATTGTGTGCGACGAGTCGGTTTCAGCATTGGATGTGTCCGTTCAGGCCCAAGTCTTGAACTTACTCAAAGAACTGCAAAAAGATTTTAATCTGACCTACTTGTTTATTTCCCACGATTTGAGTGTGGTGAAATTTATGAGCGATCGCATTATGGTCATGAATCAAGGCAAGCTGGAGGAAATTGGTCCGGCCAATACCATCTATCGCCAGCCACAACAGGACTATACCAAACAACTCATTGCTGCCATCCCAACAGGAATTGTGCCATCCCAGGCCGCGTAACGGTTACAGCTTAACGGTCAAAGCACCCTCCGGTTGCTGAGGGCATGTCCCAAGTCCGCGTGTTAGACTGGCAAAAACTGGGTTACAGATCCGGTATGTGCGATCTGTCTGCTAGGTTTACCGTTTTACGGTGTTAACCCATTCCTGCCTAATTTTTCGCTCCCATGGACAATGCCAGTTTGATCCGCGCCTTTGCGGAAA
This sequence comes from Thermosynechococcaceae cyanobacterium, assembly GCA_049694615.1. Taxonomy (GTDB): domain Bacteria; phylum Cyanobacteriota; class Cyanobacteriia; order Thermosynechococcales; family Thermosynechococcaceae; genus JAAURS01. The sequence continues at coordinate 2,395 of JBAVRC010000580.1, forward strand.
GCACAATTGCCAAAACCAGCCCTCTGTTGGCCAATACCGAACTTCGCATTGAACCCATTGGAGACACGATCCAACTGTGGTCAAAACAGGAAGGGATGCTCGCTAGTGCTCATTATGCCGCAAATGTGCCCTGGATTGCGGTCAAAGAAGCGACTCAATTTTGGACCGATTTGCATGAAACGCTCCTCCATTTGAATTTCCTGCCGACCCGGACGGTTTTTTCCATCAACGGGTTCTGCCGATACGAGGCGGCCCATGTTCCCCAAGGATATCGGGTCAACTACACCGATGCCCTGCGGCTATTGCAAGTTTGGTGGCAATATCATGCTCAGAATCCCCATAATCCATGGATGGGGCTGTTGCTGTGGCATGGCAAAACCTGGCATCCGATTCGCAGTATTGAGAGCGATCGCGGTGTGTTGCATATATTTACTTGGGGCAGTCAGATTCTGTTGCAGCCTGCCGATTTGATCGTCTGGCTCATGAAACCGGAGACCATGCCAGACAACCCAGAAACAGCCTCAGACCCGAAAAAAAACGAACATCCGTCCAACGGTAAAAGTTTACCGTCTCGTTTGCCGACCAAACCCGCCAAATATATGGGCAATTATTTAGTCGAAGCCGGATTGCTTTCAACGGCGCAAGTGGATGTGGCATTATCCGACCAAGCCGCAACAGGAATGCGCTTCGGCGATATTGTCGCTTCACGAGGGTGGCTCAAGGAGCAGACCATTGAGTATCTGATGAAGTATTTGATTGCCCCTCAACAAAAGCAACTGGTGCAATCGACCCCTTTGGCTCAGCCCGAACTACCGCCACAACCCGTTCCTGAACCGAAGAAATTGAAACGAGATTCCGCATCTATTCATGAACGCGAGACGCTCGTGATTCAAATGACTTTGGGCGATCGCACCTTGAACTAATTTGAGGAGATAATCGGTTGCGTTAGGACGACGATTTCTTCAAAAAAATAGTTAATGTGCGGCAGTACGATCTCTGGATGTAGCGTGTGAAGATTGACCTTGTAAAGAGAGCCAAACTGCCCCTTTTCACTAGTGACAGCCTTCATGAAATCTTCCAGGGTAAAGCTTTGCGGGTAGACCTTCTCATGCAGCACCTTGACTAGTGCTTTGGGACTCAGGTCATTGCTGGTCGATAGCATTGCTGTGAGCCAAAACTTTGATTCTTCCAGCAGTAGGCTTACAGAAATATTGGCCTTTGTCCAATCCCAAGACCAACCATAGTTCCCGGTTGTGACTTGGGTTAATCGTTGTAAACAACTTTGCGGATCTGCTTGGAGGGCTGATTTCAGGGTTGATTGGAGGGCTATTTTTCTGGATAAATTTCGGGGAAATTCACTGGAATAATGCCTGGACAATTCACTGGCCATTTTTGAAGCTAATTTTTGAATTAATCAGAAGAATGATTAGAGGATTAAAAACAGATATTGATGATCGTATTTTTCCAAATCAGGGAATTAATAACTCTCTGCATAATATGCTCATTCTGACAGGAGCATCACTTCTAACTGCTATACCCTTTAAACTATTGTTAGAGCATCTCCTTGCAAGCGTATTTCCTGCTGTGCAAACCCTTGATACTCTTGATATTGTCGAGGATTCATTGATTGTTTTTATCGGGGCTAGCTTTCTAGAGGCAGGCGGTCTAGCGCTACTGCAACACATTGTCCTCAGCATTGTCCTCGCCTGGAATGGCTATGCCCCTTACCGCTACGACAAACTCCTCGACTACTGCACCGAGCCTCTGCTCCTCCAACACATCGGCGGTCGCTATCGCTTCATGCACAAACTCCTGCAAGAGCACTTCG
>JBAVRC010000581.1:0-4243 GCA_049694615.1 Thermosynechococcaceae cyanobacterium
ACCCTGTACCGAGCAAAGCAAAATTTCTGAAATCCTTGACTGATAGGCACTTCAGCTTAATTCTCACTCTGTTTCATACCTTCGTTTTTCTACCCAAACCTACTTATCACTCTCACATCAAGTCAAACTGTAATTAGTTATACACAAAAATCACATACATGACAATCCTATATTATATTTCAGTGTATTTCAATTCATTTGAATTTTACTTTCAATCCGAAGCCAAAGGCTGACCCACCAGCGGTAAGGCGACATGGTAGGGTTAAAAAGACGTAGACCCTGCAACGGATAGCATTTTGACTGCACCTGCCACTGAGTTTGGTCCGATCCAAGAACGGGGCCATTTGTTGACGGAACAAGCCAACCCGAACAGTCTCAACTTGGATCAACTGTCGGCCCTCGAAATCGTCGATCTCTTTAATCGCGAAGATGCCCAGGTGTTAGCGGCGATCGCCGGAGCACGAGAGGCATTGGCCCTAGCCTTAGAAAAAACCGCAGATGCCCTGAAACAAGGGGGGCGCTTGTTTTATATCGGTGCAGGCACCAGTGGACGGCTGGGGGTATTGGATGCTGCCGAATGTCCCCCCACCTTTTGCACCCCGCCGGAATTGGTTCAAGGCATCCTGGCTGGGGGGGCACCTGCCCTGTTGCGAAGTTCCGAAGCATTGGAGGATCGGGCTGAAGATGGGGCGGCTGCGATCGCCGAGCACCAGATTACGGCAGCCGATGTGGTGGTGGGCATCACAGCTGGGGGGACAACCCCCTATGTACAGGGTGCGCTACAAGCCGCACAGCAAATCGGGGCCACCACTATTTTCATGGCCTGTGTGCCCGAGGCGCAGGTGCCCTTCGATGCGGATGTGAATGTTCGCCTCCTGGTGGGACCAGAAATTTTAGCAGGGTCTACTCGATTGAAGGCAGGCACCGTCACGAAATTGGCCCTCAATATCCTCTCCACAGGCACCATGGTTCTGTTAGGGAAGGTGTACGGCAACCGCATGGTGGATGTGGCGGTGACCAACCAAAAACTCTATGACCGCGCCGTGCGCATTGTGCGGGATTTGACGGACCTGAGCCGTGAAGACGCGATCACGCTGCTGGAAAAAAGCGATCGCCGGGTGAAGTTGGCCTTATTAATGCACTGGACCGGACTAGACCCACAACAAGGCGAAGATCGTCTGGCGGCTTGCCAAGGCAACCTGCGTGAAGCCATTCGGCAAACCCTGAATTCCAGTCAACCCTGATAAGAGACAATCTGGATTAGATCATTGAGGTGATAAAAGTAACAATTGTTAAACAAATCTTGCGCTAAGCTCATGGCTGTGCATGAAGCAATTGTCTGGGGTCGGCTATGGGTCTTAAACATCGCATTCAAGTTCGCGAGTTGGAATCGATTCGGGGAGGCATGTCTGAGTTTTATACGCCTCAGGCCAGCCATGAGACCATGTTGGTGAATATTCCCGCCGGAACAATTGATGAGTTGTTTGTCCATCATTTCCAAACCGATCAGTTACTGGTGGTGCGGGGCAGCTTTGTCCTGGTGATCTTGCAAGAGCGTCGGTATCAATACATCGCGCTGAGCGAAGCAATTCCTGCGGTCGTCACCATTCCGCCAGGAATTCCCCACGGGGCCGTCAATTTGACCCCTGAACCCTGCATGTTGGTCAATGCGGTGTTGCGCCACGGTCCCACTCACCCGACCGATTACCGTCCCATGAAACCGCCCTTTCCCTATGATTTAGCCCTGATGAAAAGGAGTCAGGTGGCAGCGAATCATTTTCAAAGTAATTTCTTGCAATTACCTTACAGTGCCTAACACTTTGAAAAACTCAAAATCTGGCTCTATTGATTTTCCGGAGTCAATCTAATTTTGCAATACCGATAAAGGATAGGCGTTCTCACATACCGTATACGCTAAATTTGCTCTGGGTCAATTCCGAGATCTCGTAACTTTTCAGCTAAGCGATCAGCCCGGAGTTTTTCTTGCTCAGCCTGTTGTTGTTGAGATTGGGCAAACTCACGGTCTGTGGGGAGTAAGACGCCTTCTAAGGTTGACCAGCGAAGCCATACAGTCTCTACTTCCTGATAGAAACCCGACCAGCGCACGAGGGCTAAACCCAAGCTCTGACTGATTAAACGTCCTTGATCATCCAGTGCAATCGGTTCGTAACGGCCTTGGTGCAAGGCAAATCCAGCAAAATCATTGGGATTGAACGGGTCATACCAAAAATATTCTGGCACCCGCAGTTGATTTTGATAAATCTGCTTCTTGTCGGTTTTATCGTGATTAGCGGTACTGGGCGAGAGCAGCTCAATCACCACATCTGGTGCTTTTCCTTCTTCCCAGACCACCCAACTTTTGCGCTCCTTGACAGGCACATCTAGGACCGCAAACACATCTGGCCCCTTATAGTCTTGGTTGCGAACCTGCGCAGGACTGAAATAAACAAACATATTGCCGCCCACAAATCCCCGCTGTTGCTCGATCACAAGCCATTGAATCAGCGGATTGACCAACAGATCCATTTGTAGTTTGTGACGATAAGTTTCCATTGGTTCGCCATCCTCGCAGGGCAGGTCATCCTGAGTGGGAGGTAGGACGACTTCGAGCTCAGGAAAAGGGGATTCAAGTTGGTACATGGCGCAATACTCCAGCCTGCACTGGCTTTGATTCTAACATGCAAGTTTTGTAAGGGATTGAGACCCTAATTTATGGGGAATGGTTATCTGGGTACCTTAAACTGAGACCAAAAAAGCAATATTATGGCCCCCCGCATTAAAAAGACAATTTCTTCCGAAAATCTGCAGCGTCCTGCCTCGGAAATTCTTTATGTCGATGAACTCAAACGCCTTGCCGAAGTCGATGGGGATGCCCCCCGTCCCGGTGGCTGGAAACTCACTCCCCAATCGGTCCTCAAGTTTGTGCTGGGCGATCGCAGCCTCAACATTGCGCCTAAGTTTGTGGGGAGCCGGGGTCAACTGGAGCGTTGTATTGTCGCCCTTGCCACCAATCGCGGTCTAATGCTCATCGGCGAACCCGGAACCGCTAAAAGCTACCTCAGCGAACTCCTCGCCGCAGCCATTAGCCATGACTCCACCTTGACCATTCAAGGGAGTGCAGGCACCACCGAAGACAATATTAAATACTCCTGGAACTATGCGTTGCTTTTAGCCGAAGGCCCCAGCGAAAAATCTCTTGTTCCAGCCCCCCTCCATCGGGGGATGCAGGAGGGGAAGATTGTGCGCTTTGAAGAGATTACCCGTTGCCCGCTGGAAATTCAAGATACCTTGCTTTCGATTTTGAGCGATCGCGTCATGAGTGTCCCCGAACTACCGGACGACAATCGGAGTCTGTACGCCAAACTGGGGTTTAACGTGATTGCCACGGCCAATACCCGCGATCGCGGCGTCAACGACATGAGTGCCGCCCTCAAGCGTCGATTTAACTTTGAAACCGTTCCGGCGATTAACGATTTGCGCCAAGAAATGGAGTTGGTGCAACGGGAGACGGATCGGCTCTTACAAAAAGCCGCCATTCCCCTTAGCCTCAGCCCCGATTTAACCGAAGTGCTGGTGACCACCTTCCGCGAACTCCGTACAGGCCAAACCCATGAGGGACGATCCTTTGAACCTTTAAGTACCGTTATGAGTACCGCCGAAGCCGTAACGGTCGGCTATGCCGCTGCGCTACATGCTTACTACTACAGCGATAGCCAACTCTCAGCGGATCATTTACTGCAAAGCCTCGTCGGATCTGCCTTCAAAGATGCACCAGAAGATATTAAGAAACTACGGCATTACTTTAACCATGTCGTCAAAGATCGTAGGAGTAGCGTTTGGCAGGATTATTATGCTGCTCATCGCCATATTTTGTAAATAATCTATAATTGACAGAATGAAATTTTTTAAGGAAAACCGGTCGCTAAAACAGCAGTTACTCCTGCTTTCAATTGCCTTGGGCTTAGCAGTTTTTGCACTCCATCGCTTGGGAATCAAACCCCAGGCAGTCGTATCGATTCCAACCCAATCTGCGACAACGGGCCAATCCTATGATTCTGAAGCCGACGCCATGTTTATGGGCGATCTATCCACGCAGAAAGCGCTAGCCAGTCGAGTCATCGCCGATATTCAGAAAGGGATTGATCCTGCTATTTTTCAAACAGGTAGCGATCGCTATAACAGTGAATGGACAGTAGCAATGTATCAAATGACCGCTCTGGGCTTGAGCCAAATTGCCCTGCTC
>JBAVRC010000582.1:0-2821 GCA_049694615.1 Thermosynechococcaceae cyanobacterium
AGCGTAATTTCCCATAATTCCTGCTTTTCGACAGTGAACTTACCCTGTAGAGTTGTTAGTTGGATGCACAGGGGCTTCTCCAGGGAACCACTGGTGATTAAGTCAGTGGCCATAGAAAGATCCAAAATATAGCAAGCCCATGAGCTGCCTCCATCTTGGTCTATAAGATCACGCAAATCATTGATGATAGCTTTATCTTTCTGGTCAAATTCTCCAGCCATAAGCTTTTTCTTCCAGATGGAAAGCTTGGGATCTGGTTCGTTGATCCATCGCGGAAAAAGTTCTGTGTACCAGTATTGTTCTGATGGGAGCATGTGACTCAATAGAGATTGCCGCGTACCCGCATTAAGTCCTTGCATAGAAAGCCAAACATGAACATCTCGATCCAGTTCATACAAAAAATCCATGGCGTATGGCTTACTTGCCAGTTGACCTGGCTTTTTATCTTTAATCCATCTCCTTATCTCATCGAGTCTTTGAGCCAAAATAGGCGCAATTGGTGTCGCATCGACAATTAATGCCTCTAATCTAGCTTTGACATTCGCTGGTGAAATCCGTTCTGGCATGTCTCGTTGGCGTAGTCCCGCTCAATAATCTAACATTAGAACATCGAGACACATCTGAAAAAGGTAATCCTGCTATGTTACAGTCCATCGAAGGAACCTATAAAGACGGAAAGGTTGAACTCATCGAAGTTTCGCCAAACGTTCATCAGAGTCGAGTAATCGTCACGTTTCTTGCATCAAAGCCAGTTCATGCCGATATAAAAATGTAATTTGGTATGTTTTCAGGCTCTAAGCAGTCTACTGAAGCAGATTTCAAAATTGCCGAATTCCAGGGTGACACTGACGATGGTCTGAACTGGTGATTGCTTACCATGAAATACGTTGTCGATACCCATGCTTTAATTTGGTTCCTGGAAGGCAATCCTAAAATAGAGGCAGAAGCCAAAGCAGTTTTGAGTAATTCAACGAGTGAATTGATACTCCCTGCGATCATCCTAGCTGAGGCTACCTGGATTGTAGAACTTGGTCGTACGTCAATTCCTTCAGTTGCTCATTTGTTTAACGCTATAAAAACTGATCTTCGGGTTACTATCTACCAGTTTGATCGTTCGGTTATAGATCAGAGTAGTACTTTATCTACCATCATTGAAATGCACAGATCGACAAATTGTTTCAACTACTTTGATGCTTTTATACCAGGGTGAACAAGCAGCATTGTTAACGTGCGATCAAAATATCACGGATTCAAATCTTGCTCCCTTAATCTGGTAGAGGATGACTGTATATCATTCTTTCAGTTTCCGCTATTACCTGCCAGCAATTGCTGAAAGCGATTGTCTTGGCGAATTGCATCAAAGTCTGAATCTGTTCTGGCTTTTTCACGGGAGTCTGGTTCGTACAAATACAGCCCACTGAGGCAAATGGATTAACCAAAGTATCCGCTGTAGATACCTTGCAATTGAGAGGTGTCGATGTGCAGCGCTTTCAGCGTAAACTGGGTCAGTTGTTAGAAGAAGAAATGGAATACATTGCTGCGGCGATCGCCGCTGTCGTGGAGTACTCTTAGGATCGTTTATTGATGACCGCCAATGCTTTTGCCACGGCTGTGGGTATTTCCAGCAATATTTTCAGCCACAACCTCGCACCGCGACAATGCCGCCACTAATGCCTCCGCTGTGACAGGCTTGGGGACATAGTCGTTCATGCCCGCCAATTCGCACTCCTGCCGCACTTCCGGCAAAACATTCCCTGTCATCCCTACAATACGCGGGCGGCGATCGTTCGGCCACCGCCGACACAGTTCCCGCGTCGCCGCAATGCCATCCATCACAGGCATCCTGATATCCATAAAAACCACATCGTAATGCTGACGTTCTAGAGCCGCTAAAACTTCCTCTCCATTACCAGCACAACTCGATCGGTATCCCAAGTGCTCTAGGAGCATCCCAATCACCAATTGGTTGGTTTGGTTATCTTCGGCAACTAAGATCGACAGCGGCTTTTGGGTCCCCAGCTCGTGGGGAAGTTGAGTATCGCTGGGTTCGGGGGGGTGACTCGATTGGAACTGCGCGAACAAGGCAGAAATCTGGGTCAACAATCGATCGGGTTTGATCGGTTTGAGCATCGTAGCGGCGATGATACTTTCTTCGTTACTGGTATCCACCATCATTGAAGACAGCAGAATAATTGGGAGTTGTTGGAGATTGCGGTATTGACGGAGCGATCGCGCCAGCATCACGCCATTGATATCGGGCAGTTGGTAGTCCAAGAGTGCCAAATCGAAGGGGTCGCCGCGCTCGATCCAGGCGATCGCTTCGGCAGACGTAGCACAGGCATAAGCCGTCATCCCCCAGATTTGGAGATAGTGGAGGAGGATGCGCCGATTGATTTCCAAATCGTCTACTACTAATACTCGCAGTCCGGTCAAGAGCGGGCTCGCCTCGATTGGCACGACTTTGCCTTGCAAGTCAGCCAGCTCCGCCTCGATCGTAAACTTAAACACCGACCCTTGGCCGAGGACACTCTCGACACTAATTTGACCGCCCATCAGCTCGACCAATCGTCTGGAAATAGACAGACCCAACCCCGTACCGCCACTAATGCGAGTCGTAGAGAGATCGGCTTGGGTAAAGGGCTGGAACAACCTGGGAATGACGGTTGGCTCGATGCCAATGCCTGTATCGGAAATTGCGAAATGGAGTTCGCAGCGATCCGTTAGCAATCCAGGCTTAGAGGACACCTCAACCATCACCTCGCCGCCACTCGGTGTAAATTTGACCGCATTGGATAGGAGGTTGACCAGCACTTGTCGCAAG
>JBAVRC010000583.1:0-2184 GCA_049694615.1 Thermosynechococcaceae cyanobacterium
CCAGTGCGGTGCTGCAAATGGGGTTGGGGTTAGGCACCGCTGCTAAGGCCTCGACGTTGTTTCAACTGGTGCAGAATTTTGCCACCCTGCGACTGGAGGCGATCGCCGATGCCCGCAGTCAAGCGGCCCTTTGGGATCATTTGTTGAAGTTAAAACTCGCCTTTTTTCGCCAGTATTCCACGGGGGATTTACAGTCGCGGGTGTCGGCCATCCGCCACATCCGCCAAATTTTGAGCGGTGCCACCCTGCGCACCCTCATTTCAAGTTTGATTGCCTTCTTAAACCTGGGCTTGTTGTTTGTCTACAACGCCAGTCTGGCCGGAATTGCCCTGGCCATTACCCTGGTGGTCATGGTGCTGACCTTTGCCGGCAGCACCCTATCGCGACGGTATCTGCGGCGCTTGCAAGAACTGCAAGGGGCCAGTTTTGGCTTTATGGTGCAGTTGATTGGCGGCATTGCCAAGTTACGGGTGGCCACGGCGGAAACCCGTGCGTTTGCCCGGTGGGCCAGTGGCTATAGGGAGCAACTGACGCTGTTTCGGTATAGTCAGCGCATTGAAGACAGCATTTTGCTGGCCAATTCCCTGGTGCCGACCCTCAGCAACGCCATTATTTTTACGGTGGCAGTGGGATTGTTGCAAGCCCCCGCCACCCCCTTTGGCCCCCCGGCATTTTCCTCCGGGTCGTTTTTGGCGTTTCATGCGGCCTTTGGGTTGTTGCTGGCGGGGGCGACGGATTTAAGCAATACGCTGGTCCATGCCCTGGATGTTTCCATTTTGTGGGAGCGATCGCAGCCGATTTTACGGGCAGCCCCGGAGGTGGATGAAAACACCACGGATCCGGGGCGATTGTCCGGTGCTGTGGTTTTGGACCATATTTCCTTCCGCTACCGCGACGACGGGGCCATGGTGCTGAACGATATTTGTCTAGAGGCCAAACCGGGAGACTTTATTGCCTTGGTCGGACCCTCTGGCAGCGGCAAATCGACCCTGATGCGCCTGTTGTTAGGGTTTGAACAACCGACCTCAGGGCGTATTTTTTACGATGGCCAAGATCTGGCGGGACTAGATGTGGGGGCGGTGCGGCGGCAGTTGGGCGTGGTGCTGCAAAATGGCAAAATTAACGCGGCTACGCTCTACGAAAACATTGCGGGGACTGCGTTGGTGACCTTGGACGAGGCGATGGACGCAGCCCGGATGGCGGGATTGGCGGAGGACATTGCCGCCATGCCCATGGGGATGCACACGGTCATTAGCGAAGGCGGATCAAATCTATCCGGGGGGCAGCGTCAACGGTTATTGATTGCCCGTGCCTTGGCCCTCAACCCCAAAATTTTGTTTTTTGACGAGGCCACCAGTGCCCTAGATAACCGCACCCAGGATATTGTGACCCAAAGCCTCGATCAACTCAATGTGACCCGCATTGTCATTGCCCATCGTCTGAGTACAATTCGGACGGCTGATTGCATTTATGTATTGTCGGGTGGGCGGATGGTGCAATCGGGGACGTTTGAGCAGTTGGCTCACCAGACGGGTTTGTTTGCCCAACTGATTGCCCGACAAACCCTTTAGACTCACGTTCTATCAGACCCTCTTAGTTGTCGCGTCGCTTGCACCAAACTTTGCGCCAATGCGGTCAACCGCTCCTCCATTTTGGGGTCCGTCAGCCGCCCCTCCCCGTCAAACACCTTCCAGGCTTGCCCAATTGCGACCTGCTCAGGACTCATCCAAGCAGGCACCCATCGGGTAATCACCCGCAAATCAGTCAGCGCATTGCTATTAGACTGGCCCCCCAAAATGCTGATGGCCGCCGTCACCTTTCCTGCCAAATGCTCAAAGCTCAGCAAATCCAATGCGTTTTTCAAAACGCCGCTCACACTGCCGTGATACTCCGGCGTCGCCAAAATGACCCCGTCTGCCCCTGCAACCGCCGCTTGGAGTCGCGCAACATCCGGATGGTTTGGGTAATCGTCGGCCCCATTGCAAAACGGAAGCTGCATCTCTTGCAAATCCAATAACTCCACCCGCGCCCCAAATGACTCTACCTTCTGAAGTGTGATGGCTAAGGCCTGCTTAGAATAGGACCCCGTTCGTAAGCTACCCGCTAATCCAACAATCTGAATCATGACTAAAACAAACTCATAACGACTACGTATAAGATAACAAAATTCATGAAGGTATGGGG
>JBAVRC010000584.1:0-1825 GCA_049694615.1 Thermosynechococcaceae cyanobacterium
CTTCCAAGTAAACAGGTTCATTAAAGAGGCTCTCTTGTCCCGACCTTGCTGGCAATACCTCCAGTTTGGCGATCGTCCTCGCATCCAGGTCCAAACCTTCCGCTTCCAGGATGTTATTTCCCATTGACCGTTCTCGCTCTAGCAGTTCGGTGTAGGCCGTCTCAATCAGGTCGTATACCCGATCCTGTTCGGCCACAGGAAGCAACGGGATACGGCCCGTGACCTTGGCGATCATCTCGTTGGTCTCGATGGCATCCAGATCTGAGTCTTCATTTAACCCTTTGATGGGCGATCCCAATCTTCGGTGAAGATCCGGGTGATCTGCCATGACTTCTAAGACCACGCGATCGCCGTATTTATTCATGAAGTCGGTCACGGTATTAAGGCTGAAACCGCTCTCCCTTGCCGCCGTGGTGTTCGCATTCAGCGAGGCCAGTTTCTTCAGAAGAACTGCTGCGGGGCGTTTCTCGGCGGGAATATCCCCCATGAGCAAGGTAAAACTTGGCTTCGTCACCTGACCTGTACGATGCACCCGGCCCAGCATCTGCATGAATTGGTCGATGTTCAATTCGGGCTGGGCTATGATCATCCGGCGTGGGCGTTGATCTGTAAACTTTTCCGACGCATGAAGGCTGATACCGCTTGCACCGGAGCGGTTCAGGATAATGACATCCAGTTCCCCTGAATTGAATGCTTTGACACGCTTTGTATTCGCTTCTGTAGATTTCTCTCCCTTATTTCTTAACCCATAATACTGCTCTCCATTCGGCCCATACTCGATCCGATCATCCCGCTTCGTCAATTCATTCGACCGATAGCCTTCTTCGGTCAGGCGATGTCGAATGTAATCTATGGGTGAGATGGGAATATCCGACCAGTCTATTTCTCGAATTAGTTCTCTAGTTTCATCGTAGATTTCTATCGCTTGCGGACCTAGCTCTTCGTCCGTCATCCGGTAGCTATCTACTTTGCCATCATAATCTCGCAACATTAAGCGGCGAGAGCTTTCTAGGTAGCGATTCAGCAGATCCCCCACGCTCAACTCAATCGGGTCGCCTGGTTTTAACAACTGGCTGTTGGCTGCTTCGCCAATAAATGAACCCATCGTATTCGATAGGCCAATCACAGGCTTCTCTCCCCGCTTAAGCGACTCTAGCGCCTCCTGTACAGTTGCTTCTGCTTTCATCGCTAGCAATGTCTGGCTAACCACGTTATGCATGAGGGCGGTGAAGTTGGTACTGGAGGCTCCTGCATTGCCAATCGAGGTATCACGCATTACCCGCTTCGCCTCAGACTTGATCTGGCCATCCATTTCCCCCACTGCTCCCTGCTTGGCCTGGTCAAACTCCATGATCAAGCTCATCGCTTTCGCGATGTTCTCTGCTGCTTCTCGGTTGACGGGCAGTACTTTGGCACCGAATTCTATTCCGGTATATGACCGTTCCCGCCTGATATACTGACCTGCTTCGGTCAGCTTTGACGCCAACATCTGCTGCAAGGGAACGCCGCCCGCCTGAATCAGGCCCACCAGATTCTCTTCCCGTTCGACGGCATGGCGCATCCCCGTTCTTGCTGAATACAGCGTCATCACATGGGGGTTTTTCGCATAGGTTGCTGAACTGTAAACGACCCCGGACGAGCGTTTCACCAGTTCCCGCACAAAATCTGCTCGATCTAGTGCCCCTGTTTTATCCTCATAGGGTTTTGCCGTTCCACCCGCATTGTGACTCTCATCCAAGACCAGTATCGACATCGGCGCGATCGCCCGCAGCAGTTCCCGACGATCCGTATCCTGCCCTTTCACCGTTTGTAGCTGGGAATAGGT
>JBAVRC010000585.1:0-2299 GCA_049694615.1 Thermosynechococcaceae cyanobacterium
GTGAAAGTATGGGGCCGTCAAAGCGACATTTCGCAAGCTCGGTACTCGAAAAACAAAGCGGTCAGCCGGATCTTGCGTTACATTAAAGCGACCTAAATCTGCTGGCGTAATATTGCCGCGATCTTTAAAATAGTCGCCCATGACCCCAAACCGTTGAAATAGATTGCCCCCTGCATTGATGCCTTGGTGACAGCTCACACACCCATAATCTTTAAAGAGGCGGTACCCTTCCTGTTCAGTCGATGATAGGGCTAGCTTATTCCCTCGCAAAAATTGGTCGAAACGAGAGTTGGGTGTATCCAAAGATTCTTCATAGACGACAATCGCATCCTTAATATTGTTGGGCATCAATCCATCCTGATAAATCTGGGAAAAGATGCGTGGATAATCTGGAACTCGCTTTAATTTTTGGATCAAGACATCCCACTGCATATCCATTCCATCAGGATCAGTTAATAGCCCCTCCAAATGATCGGCTAAAGTTTCGTATTTACCATTCCAATTCATTCGGAAATTATGACGCACATTCAATATCGTTGGCGTATTGACTTCGCTTACCCTTCCGCGTACACCTAGAGAATAGGTGCGGCGATCGGCTCCGCCCATATTGAACGCATGGCAGGTCAGACAAGCAATACGGTTGTCTTCCGAAAGACGCACGTCTGCAAAAAGTTTTTCGCCCAATAAGACTTTTTGGGGATCTAGCGCGTTTTCCAGGGGAATGGGTTGAATCGGTTCGTTGACAAAATCGACGTCTTGAGACTCTTTTAGGTTTAGGATTGACAGTTGAGGGTGCTGGATCTGCGGCCAAAGATTGGCAAACAGAACCGCCAGAAACAGCAGCAAGCTATAGTAAATACACCGCAATCGGTTTCGATTCTTGGAAAGAAACGTCTTCATTGTTTTCATCCCCATATCGCATCGATCTATATGAATTATATCTGGAAGCTCAAGATAGATTGGGCGCGGAGGTCGCCTCCAAGGATGAGGTAGGAGTTCAGGAGGACCATTATGAATTGCAATCAACTCGCTCAGGGAGATATTTTGATTGTCGATGACCAACTGGACAATCTACGCCTGTTGTCGGACTTATTGACGCAGAAGGGGTATGAGGTCAGAACCGTCACTCGGGGGTCAGCTGCATTAATGGGCGTCGAAGCCCAGTCGCCCGATGCGATTCTACTGGATATCTTTATGCCGGAAATGGATGGCTATGAAGTTTGTCGACGTCTTAAACGCAATCCTCGGACCCGTGAAATTCCAGTTATTTTTATTAGTGCCTTGAATGAGGTATTCGATAAGGTGAAGGCGTTTACGGTTGGGGGTGTGGACTATGTGACCAAACCATTTCAAATCGAAGAGGTCTTCGCCCGAGTTGAGACGCAGTTATCTTTGCGCCGAGCGCAAGTGCAACTTCAGACGCAAAATGCTTGTCTAAAACAAACTGAGCTAGAGCTGCAAGCGGCCCTGGAACAAGCGCGATCGCTGAATCAACGCATTGAAGAAATGACGGCGATCGAGGAACGGAATCGTATTGCTCGCGATATCCATGATTCCCTGGGGCATGTTTTAGTTGCACTCAATATGCAAATGGGAGCAGCCTTGAGTCTCTGGCAGAACGAACCGCAAGAAGCTTACCGGTTTTTAGTCCAGGCCAAAAAGCTAGGATCCGAAGCGCTGGGGGCCGTGCGTCAATCGGTGTCGGCCATTCGCTCCGACCCTTTGCAAGGAGACTTGTTCAAACAGGCGATCGCCGGGCTGGCGGAGGAATTTCGCCAATCGACGGGCATTACGCCAACGTGCCAGATCAATGAATCGTTGCCCAGTTCCGATGCGATCAACCGAACGATTTATCGTCTGGTGCAGGAGGGGCTGACCAATATTTGCAAACATGCTGAAGCAACCGCTGTCCAAATTCAGATCCAGACGACCCCTGATGAACTGGTCCTTACCCTGACCGATAATGGTCGGGGATTTTGCTGTGACGAAACAATGACTGGCTACGGATTGCAGGGGATGCAAGAACGGGCAATCGCAGTGGGCGGACAACTGGACATTGTGAGCGCACCTGGGAGAGGGTGTCAGATTTTGGCGAAATTTCCCTTGTGAGAACCCCGTGGGGGCTGTTCGCGAGGTCCCTAGGAAGGCAACGTATCCAGCTGACCACAACACATCCGATTAAGTAGGTTTGGGTAGAAAAACGAAGGTATATCAAGTAAGCTGAAGTGATTATCAGTAAAGGGTTTTAGCGATTTTGCATTGCTTGACGTAAGGTGGTTTGCTTATCCCAACCTACTTA
>JBAVRC010000586.1:0-2964 GCA_049694615.1 Thermosynechococcaceae cyanobacterium
CGTGGTTTCTCATCCTAGGGAAGACCCCGTTTCTTCAAAGGATTACAATTGCTCACCTTGACAGGGGTAGGTCAAATTACCCGTAGCCTAAATTTCATCTTCATTTTATTTTTGGGTGTAAGGCTTACTTATGTGAGTTTTTATTCTTTCCTCAAAATACTTCAAGTACTTATGCAGCTTACTTTTTCGAGAATGACCTCCTTTGGTTTGGGCTTGATGGCAAGTGTTGCCATTAGCGGTATAACCACAGCCTGTTCCGCTGGCTCCCAACCGAGCACTCAATCCCCAAGCCCTACCATGATGGATACGGGCATGAAAGGGATGGATCACAGCAGCATGGGCGGCATGTCCATGGATCTGGGTCCCGCCGATGCCGATCTCGATCTCCGCTTCCTTGATGCGATGACGCCTCACCATCAAGGTGCGGTAGTGATGGCGAAAGAAGCGCAGCAAAAATCCAAGCGCCCGGAAATCCAAAAGTTAGCCGCCGAAATTATCAAGGCTCAAGACACAGAAATTGCTCAAATGAAGCAGTGGCGAAAAGCGTGGTATCCAAAAGCCAGCGATACGCCCATGGCCTATAACGCTCAGATGGGTCACATGATGGCGATGTCGCCGGAGCAAAAGCAAGGCATGATGATGAGCCAAGACTTAGGCGCTGCTGACGCTGACTTTGACCGCCGCTTCATCGATGCGATGATTCCGCACCATGAGGGAGCTTTGACAATGGCAAAAGAGGTGTTGGGCAAGACCAAGCGACCTGAAATCAAGCAGATGGCGCAGGAAATCATTACATCGCAGCAAGCTGAAATTCAGCAGATGCAGCAATGGCGCAAAGCCTGGTACGGAAAATAGGCGACTTCATCTTAATTTTATGTTTGGCTTCCACTATTGTGTTTAGTTCTGAAATTCAAGGACGTTCCCGATGACTTTCACCCCTCAACGTTCCCGTTTGAAATGGCGAAAAACGTCTGTAACATTTGTGAGCGCGTTGTTATTGACCATAGCCTCTCCCTCCGTCTTGGCTCACGGTGGGCACGGGAGTGAATTTCAGGGTGATTCTGCGCCAGCAGCAGGCTCTATTCAGGTGGATACGGCAACCGCCAAGCGCATGGGTTTAAACGTTGCGTCAGTCCGTCGTCAGTCCTTGGCCTTAAGTATTAAAGCGACGGGGCAAATTGAGACATCCCCAAACCGAAAGGTGGAGGTGACAACCCCCATTATCGGTACGGTGACTCAACTGCTAGCCCAGCCTGGTGATAGAGTCCAAGCAGGTCAGCCTGTGGCCATTCTTTCTAGTTCTGAGATTGCCGGACTGCGGGTGGATTCAATCCAAAAACGCTCTGAGGCAGAGGCAGACCTCAGAAAAGCAGAAGCGGATTTAAGGCTGGCGCAACAGAACACCGTCCGTCAGCGCCAAATTGCATCCGCTGATTTGCGGCAGGCTCAATCGCAATTGGCGTTTGCCCAAGAAAAATATGACCGCGATCGCGATCTCCTAAAAGTAGGTGCTATTCCCCGTCGCCAAGTTCTAGAGACTGAAACCCAACTGATGGAGGTTAAATCCATGGTGGCGAAGTCAGCCAGCCGTCTGGACTTTTTGCAGGCTGAATCTGACCTTCAAAAGGCTCAATCCGATGTGTCCTTGGCGCGATCGCGGATTCAACTGAGCGATGCAGGCTATAAAGCGCGGCTCAAGCAGTTAGGAGGCAGCGCCAACACCAATGGAACAGTCACGATTAAAGCCCCAATTTCTGGAACAGTGGCAGATCGCGAAGTCACGTTGGGGGAATCAGGGCAAGACGCAGGCAAACCCATCATGACGATTCTCAATGACCGCAGTGTCCTAGTCGCCGCTAATGTCTACGAAAAAGACTTAGGCCAGATCAAGGTTGGACAGCAGGTACAGGTTAAAGTGGCGAGTTTACCCAACCGCACGTTTGTGGGACGCATTAGCGTGATTGGGTCTGCGGTGGAAGGGGAAACTCGCGTGGTACCTGTTAAAGCGGAACTGGATAATCCAGACGGCCTCTTGAAACCAGGAATGTTTGCTGAATTAAATCTGTTAACGGGGCGCTCCTCTACGCCTGTGTTGGCCATTCCTCAGTCTGCCATTGTAGAAACAAACGATAAGAAAACCGTGGTGTTTGTGCAAAACGGTAACGCCTATCAGCCCGCTGAAGTGTCTTTAGGGCAGACTTCTGGAGATCTGGTAGAGATTAAGAGTGGCCTATTCGATGGCGATAGGGTGGTGGTACAGCGGGCCACTCAACTGTACGCGCAATCTTTACGCGGCGATGCGCCTAAAGCAGAGGAGAAAACAGAAACGCCAGCCGCCGCAGCTACTGGGGGCAATCTTCAGAACTTGGTTTTACCCTGGTGGGGCTTAATTGCCTTGAGCGGGGCGATCGCGACCAGTACTTTTTGGGCAAGCACCTACTGGGCAAAACGTTCTTCTCGCAAGGAAATTGCGTTAGCTAGCGATGGAGATCCCTTTGAGTCAAATCATCTTGGAAGCAACAATGGTGCTGATCTAGGCTCTCATCTTAAGTACGGCGAGCGTTCATCCGATTTGCCGCAGCCAGAAGCGGTGGAAGCGCCGCATCAGAGACATTAAGGGGAAATCGGATGTTAAATGCCATTCTGAAATGGGCGATCGCCCGTCGTTGGTTAGTGGTGTTGGGCACCCTTCTCCTCGTACTGTGGATCGGGCGAACCGTAACCCAGATGCCTTTAGATGTATTGCCTGCCTTTGCCCCGCCCCAAGTCGAGATTCAAACCGAAGCACCGGGCCTTGCCCCGGAAGAAGTGGAATCGTTGGTAAGTTTGCCCATTGAAAGCGCACTCAACGGCACCCCTGGCGTTACCTGACTTTTCCTGCTAAGTCTGGGTAGCCAAGAGCCATCCATCAACCAAGTCCTGTAATTTAGCCCATCCTCTCCAAAGGACCTGAATGCCAATGGG
>JBAVRC010000587.1:0-3701 GCA_049694615.1 Thermosynechococcaceae cyanobacterium
GGTCTGTAGAGTTAAAAAACTTATAGATAAAAATAGATAAAGCATGTCAGCTATAGAGTCTGTTGAAGAAACGCTGTCAATTGTCGATACGGTTCTAGTGTCAGAGTCCCTTAACAATTTACAAGAACTTATTATTCGGTACTGCTGGGAAGGGCAAACCTATGCCCAAATTGCCGAAATCACTGGATACGATGATGACTACATCCGTGATGCCGGGTTTAAGCTTTGGCGGCAATTGTCCCACAAGCTGGGCAAAAAGGTTTCTAAAAGTAACTTCAAAACGGTTTTGCGACGCCATCACGGCGAATTGCACACTGTCAACTCCCAAATACCCAGTCCCTCCTGCTGCCTCACCGACTGGAGTACCGCAGCGGATGTCCCCCATTTCTATGGACGCGATCGCGAATTGGCCACACTTACCCAATGGGTTATCGGCGATCGCTGTCGGCTGATTAACTTGTTAGGCATGGGTGGCATCGGTAAAAGTGCCCTTGCCATTCACCTTGCCCAAACCCTGCAACCCCAGTTCGAGATCTTGATCTGGCGATCGCTCAAATTCGCCCCGCCCCTCAACGACCTCCTGAACAGCCTGTTAAACGTCCTAGCTCCCTCCCCCGATACACCCAACCCAGATTCCCTGTCTGGCAAACTCGAACACCTCATTCAAATTCTGCGGGCCAAACGCTGCCTGGTGATTTTGGATAACCTGGATGTCCTCTTAGAAAGCGGACAAAACTGCGGTACCTTTCAACCCGCGCACCAAGCCTATGGCGACATGCTCCAAGCGATTGGCGAAATTGCCCATGCCAGTTCCATCCTCATCACCAGTCGCGAGAAACCCCAAGGACTTGATGGACTCGAAGGCGATCGCTGCCCCGTGCGAACCCTATACCTCCAGGGATTAGACCCCAACGCCAGTCAACAGGTGCTGGACAGCAAAGGACTCACCGGTACTGTGCCTGATCTGCATCGCTTAATTGACTACTACCGAGGCCATCCCCTCGCCCTGCAAATTATTTCCACCTCCATTCACGAACTGTTTGATGGTGATATTGCCCAGTTTTTCCAGCAAGGATACGGCGTCTTCAATGGGCTGCAAAAACTACTCGCTTGCCAACTTCAGCGTCTCTCCTCCCTGGAGTGCGCCATCCTCTACTGGCTCACCCTGAACGGCGAACCGATCTGTATCGAGCAGTTAAAAGACAACCTTGTTCCTGAACCACCCACTGCAACCCTCCTGGAAGCATTGGAATCCCTCAGACGGCGATCGCTCATCGAGATCACCAAAACGACCCTCGCCCTAGGTCGGGCCGAAGGCCAAGACCAAGCCGTCGCCTTTACCCTGCAACCCGCCATCATGGAATGTTTGGTTGATACCTTAATTCGTGACCTCTGTGCAGAAATCAAGGCCCTTACCCCCCACTATTTCCTGAGCCACTCGCTCCTGCAAGCCCAAGCGCCAGAGAATTTACGCGACAGCCAAACGCGCTTCATCCTAGCCCCCTTAGCTAACCAATTGAGGGAACGGTTTGGCTCAGACCATGCCCTCATCGACCACCTGCAAACCCTGCTCAAACACCTGCAAACCCTGCCACCCCATCAGATGGGATATGGCGGCGGGAACCTGTTGAACCTGTATCGCCATCTCAAAACCGATCTCACGGGCTACGACTTCTCTGGCCTAACGCTACGCCAAGCCCTCTTGCACGACGTATCGTTGCGGCGAACCAACTTTACCCAAGCCACCTTTAGCCAATGCAGTTTTGCCAATACCTTTGGCGGCATTACCCACCTGGCCTTTAGCCCCGACGGATCCCGTTTTGCCACCTGTGATAGTAACGGGAATGTCGCTATTTGGTCCGTTGCCGGAATGCATCCCATCGCCCAATGTGTGGGACATGATTTCTGGACTTGGGCGGTGGCCTTTCATCCCAATGGGTTGCTGCTGGCCAGTTGTGGCCAAGATCAAACCATCCGACTGTGGGACACCGCGACAGGTCACTGTCATCAAATTCTCCAGGGACACACCAATATCGTCACAGAGGTCACGTTCAGTCCTGATGGGTTGTCTTTGCTGAGTTGTAGCACCGACAGCAGCATTAAGCAGTGGGATTTGGCTACCGGAACCTGTGTGCAAACCCTCGTAGGACATGAAACGTGCGTTTGGGGCGTTGTCTTTGCCCCGGATGGTCAGCATTGCTACAGCGGTGGCGAAGATAACCGCCTCCGTTACTGGAATTTACGCACCGGAGCTTGTCTCCAAGTGTTGACTGGGCACACCCAATGGATCATGGCGATCGCCCTGAGCGCTGATGGATGTTATTTGGCCAGCGCCAGCATAGACCACACCATTAAACTGTGGTGTACTACCACGGGAAACTGTTTACAAACCCTTTCCGGTCACCAAGCCCCAGTGTTCAGCGTTGCCTTTAGCCCCGATGGACATACCCTAGCCAGTGGCAGCTACGACCAAACCCTGCGTCTTTGGGATGTGCATAGTGGAGCCTGCACCCATCGCCTCAAAAAGCATACCAATCGGATTTGGTGTGTCAAATTTCATCCCAGCGGTACCCTTCTCGCCAGTGGCGGGGACGACCACACCACCCGCTTCTGGAACGCCCACACGGGCGATTCCACCACCACCCTGCAAGGACACAGCAACGGCATTTATGCGATCGCCTTGCATCCTCACGCGCCCCTCCTTGCCAGTGCCCACGAAGATCAAACTGTTCGTCTGTGGCCATTGCCCTTAACCATCCAGGCTTCAAACGATGCTGACCCCATCGAACCGATGCAAACCTTGCGGGGACACCAAAACCGAATTTTGGCGATCGCCTTTAGCCCCGATGGTCAAACCCTGGCCAGTGGTAGCCTCGACCGAACCATCAAGCTCTGGTCTCCCGATACGGCGCAATGTCGCCTGACCCTTCACGGTCACACTAGTTGGATCTGGGCGATTGCCTTTCATCCCAACTGTAAAACCCTGGCCAGTGCGAGTTATGACCGAACCGTCAAACTCTGGAATATTGAAACGGGTCACTGCACCCATACCCTGGAAGGTCATCGGGGTTCAGCACTCTCCGTTGGATTTAGTCCTGATGGCCAATGGTTAGCCAGCGGTGGCTATGAACAAATGCTCAAACTTTGGCATCCCCAGTCCGGTGAATGTGTTCGCACCTGGTATGCCCATGCCAACCGGATATGGGCGGTGGCCTTTAGCCCCAATAGTCAATGGCTGGCAACGGCTGGCGAAGACAGCCAGATTATCCTATGGGATTTAGAGACGGGCGATCGCCTCCAGATCTTGAGCGGTCATCAACAACCCGTGCTCAGTATTCGGTTTAGTGCCGATGGTCGGCAACTGTTCAGCAGCAGTGCCGACCGAACCCTGAAGCAATGGGATTTGGATTCAGGCAACTGTCTCCAGACCTTCTGTGGCCATCAACATTGGGTGTGGGATTTAGCCTTGGTTGCCCCCAATCTGCTATTCAGCGGCAGTCAAGACGAACGCATTCAAGGATGGGATTTGCAGACGGGCCAAGTCACCCATCGCCTGGAGGTACCGCGACCCTACACCGGGATGAATATTGCCAATGTTAGGGGACTGACTGCCGCGCAGTGTCAAACCCTTAAAGTGTTGGGTGCTGTCGTTGGGTGCTAACCGACTTGATCGCAGGTTTTCTCGCTTGGGTTGGCTGCAC
>JBAVRC010000588.1:0-5057 GCA_049694615.1 Thermosynechococcaceae cyanobacterium
CATCCATTGTGGCCTTGGCTCAAGCGTTAGAGGTTTTAGCGAAGGTGGCGGAGGTGGATGTGGGGCAGTTACGGGTGGGGCAACCCGTCGAAATCAATGTAGATGCCTACCCCGATTTGGTGTTTAAGGGGCGGGTGCGGCTGATTTCCCCGGAAGCGATCATCGATCAAAATGTCACAACGTTTCAGGTCCGGGTTTCGATTGTGACGGGGCAGCAAAAGCTCCTGTCTGGGATGAATACGGATTTAACGTTTTTGGGCCAAACGGTTAAGGATGCGCTGGTGATTCCTACGGTGGCGATCGCCACCCAGAAGGGCAAGACGGGGGTTTATATTCCTGATAAGGACAACAAACCCAAATTCCAACCCATTACGATTGGCTCGTCGGTGAAAAAACAAACTCAGGTGTTGGAGGGATTGAAGTCTGGGCAACGGGTCTTTACGGATTTCCCCAAGGATCTACAGCCGAAGGAACCGGACAAACCCGCTAGTTAGCGTTGGCTAATATTTACAGGGGGACGTCCTGCACGATGTTGTGACCATTTCAGGTGTTAAATCAAACGTGAGTCCGACACTAGAAAATGGCTTGATGTAGTGCTTTGAAGCCTTTGTCATTGAGATCTAAGGAAGGCTCCGTTAGCAACAACCCAAACTCAATCATCGCAAAATCGACAATTGATGTTCTGGCGGTTCATAGCCCAGATGAACCCAGGCGGCAGGGGTGGCAATGCGACCCCGTGGGGTACGGTTGAGGTATCCGATTTGCAGCAAATACGGCTCGTAGACTTCTTCAATCGTTTGGGCATCTTCTCCCGTTGCAGCGGCCAAAGTATCCAACCCCACCGGGCCGCCGCGATAATGTTCAATCATCACCGTCAGCAAACGGCGATCAGTCCAGTCCAGTCCGCAAGGATCAACATTGAATAGCTCCAACGCCTCGACTGCGATCGCCGAGGTCACCGTAACAGCCCCCTTCACCGCTGCATAATCCCGTACCCGCTTCAGGAGACGGTTGGCAATCCGTGGCGTACCGCGCGATCGCCGTGCCACTTCGGTTGCGGCATCGGGCAGAATTTCGGTTTTCAAAATGGCAGCGGTGCGGAGAATAATTTGGCTCAGTTCGTCGGGTTCGTAGAACCGGAGGCGTTGAATAAAGCCAAAGCGATCGCGCAGGGGAGAGGTGAGTGCGCCGACACGGGTGGTTGCACCGACCAGGGTAAACGGCTGAAGGGGCATACTGCGAATGCGAGCCGATTGACCCTTGCCAATCGTAATATCTAGACGAAAATCCTCCATGGCTGGATAAAGCAACTCTTCGGTCATGCGAGATAACCGATGAATTTCATCAATAAAGAGAATATCTCCCCGCTGCAAATTCATCAACAATCCGACAATATCGCGAGGGCGTTCCAGCGCCGGAGCACTCGTGACCTTGCAATTCACCCCCATTTCGCTGGCCAAAATCAGGGAAATGGTTGTTTTCCCCAGACCGGGAGGACCGTAGAGCAGCAAATGGTCCAAGGGTTCTTGGCGAGATTGGGCAGCACGGATGACAATGTGCAATACATCCTTCAACTCCTGCTGGCCAATGTATTCCGAAAGCCGCTGCGGACGCACTTTATCGTCATTTGAGCTGGGCTGATCTTCGGCGGCGGCTTCCGGTCTGACTAGGGGGTTTGGCTTTTCAGCGGTGGCTGAGTCCGTTGGTAACTCAACCAGCGAGGGGCTTTGAATTGTAGGTGCAGGACTCGGCGTTTTTGGGCGCGGTTGCTCTTCCGGGGAGGAGGATGGGCTGTGGGAAGACAAAATCGCCATTGCACAATTCAGATACAGAGGTCTTCTTTACTTTAAGGTGCAGTAGCGATCCTAAGGGTTTGTCGCCAACGTAGTTCGTGCTCTTACCAATGCCTGCCGAACCTGTTCAAACCCAGTTCCACCATAACTCTGACGGGCAGCCACCACTTGGCGCGGTGCGATCGCCCCATAAATATCGTCCTCAAACTGAGGGTGCAATTGTTGCCACTCGGGCAAGGTGAGATCTTTGAGGAGTTTGCCTTGGGCCAGACAGGTTTTTACCACTTGACCCACAATATTGTAGGCTTCGCGGAAGGGCACGCCCTTCGCCGCCAGATAATCAGCTACATCTGTAGCATTAGAAAAATCTTCGGCCACGGCTTGATTCAGACGCTGGGGTTGAAATTCTAGCCCCTGTTCCAACAAAATCGTCATGGCCTGAAGGCAGGCTTTGACCGTATTCACCCCGTCGAACAAGGCTTCTTTGTCTTCTTGAAGATCCTTGTTATAAGCCAAGGGTAAGCCTTTCATCATGACCAGCAGCCCCTGCAAATGCCCAAATACACGTCCCGCCTTGCCGCGCACCAACTCCGGCACATCAGGGTTTTTCTTTTGCGGCATGATGCTGGATCCAGTGGCGCAGCTATCGTTGAGGGTCACAAATCTAAATTCCTCAGAGGCCCATAGAATCACCTCTTCCGACAGTCGGCTGAGGTGGACCAGGATCAAACTGGCGGCGCTCATAAACTCAATGGCAAAGTCGCGATCGCTCACGCCGTCCAGACTATTGCCGTAAACCCCCTCAAACTGAAGGAGCTGGGCCGCGTAATGGCGATCGATAGGGAATGTGGTCCCTGCCAATGCCCCCGATCCCAACGGACACACATTCACACGGTGACGAATTTCCCCCAGCCGCGCCCAGTCGCGTTGGGCCATGTCGAAATAGGCCAGTAGATGGTGGGCCAAGCTCAAGGGTTGGGCCCGTTGCAGGTGGGTATAGCCGGGAATGAGGGTTTCGACATGGGCTTCAGCCAAGGTGGCCAGAATGGTTTGGAATTGACGCAGTTGGGTTCTGATCTGGTCAATTTGATCGCGTAGGTAAAGGCGGATATCGGTCCCCACCTGGTCATTGCGCGATCGCGCCGTATGGAGTTTTTTGCCCGTCTCGCCAATCAGCTCGGTGAGCCGTCGTTCCACGGCAAAATGAACATCCTCGGCCTCAATGCCGGGCTGAAAGGTACCCTGGCGATATTCCTCGCCAATGGTGGCCAGCCCTTGCACAATGGCGCTTGCTTCAGCCTCGGTCAAAATGCCGACATGGGCCAACATCTGGGCATGGGCTTGAGAACCGAGGAGATCGTACTCCAGTAGGGCGATATCGAACCCGATACTGGCATTGAAGGCGGCGATCGCCGGATGCAAGGCGGACTCGAAGCGTTGGCTCCAAGGCTGCTGTCCTGTGGGAGAAGGAGGAGCGGATCGGGGTTCCAAAATAACGACGGTCCTAAACGCTTCAGGGATGAGGAAAGTTAGGGCTTAGTAAGAGGTGATGCTGCGGAAAATATATCCCACGACCACACCGATGACGAGTGCCCAAACCTGACCTGATCGAATGAAATAATCCCAGGATTTGGAGAAATCCCCAAACAAATCCTGCTTAAAGGTTTGGGCCATCCACAGGTGGTCTGCGCCAAAGTGGCTCAACGTATTTAATGCAGAAGGGTCTGGTTGCAAAACATGAGCGCCCATCTGCAATAGATCAATCAACATAAAATTCAAAATCCTTAAAAAAACCATCCGTAGGAATGCAATCCTTTGCCGAGCAAATTAACGCCAAGATAGCAAACCCAAACGACGACAAACCCGACTGCGGCCAACAGAGCAGGGCGACGACCTTGCCAACCCCGCGTAATACGGGCATGGAGGTAAGCCGCAAAGACTAACCAGGTGATCAGCGCCCAAGTTTCCTTGGGATCCCAGCTCCAAGGTGCGCCCCACGCTTCATTGGCCCATACTGCGCCTGAAATAATGCCAATCGTGAGCAGCGGAAACCCCAAGCCAATCACGCGATAACTGAGGTTGTCCAAGGTTTCAGCGAGGGTAAGACGCTGTAGGGTCAGCGGAACGCTCACATCTGTCAAATGAGGTCGATTCAAGACGGCAACATTGCCCTCTTCCCCGCTGACGGACAGGACGGACTGGGGAGATGCATCGGGTTGCAGCGAGAGCCGTTTGACCGAGTTGCGAAAACCGCCTGTCCCAACAGCGCTGCCTTTGAGTTCGATGGGTTTTCCCCACGCCACGACCAGAAAGGCGATCGCCAACAAGGAGCCGACCATAAGGGCCGCATAACTCAGCATCATGACACTCACATGCATCATCAGCCAATTGGATTTCAGCGCTGGGACCAAGGGTTCGGACACTTGCATTTCCTTGGGGAGGGTCAAGGTGGCAAAGGCGCTGATCCCCATCGCCACAGGGGCTGTTACGACACCCACCAAGCGACTTTGCCCCAATTGTTCGGCAATGAGATGAAAGACCGTTATACCCCAACACAAGAAAAACAAGGACTCGTAAAGGTTGCTGAGAGGGAAGTACCCGGCGTCCAGCCAGCGTGCACCCAGTAATCCAGCAATACAAAGGTTGGCGATCGCCATCCCTGCTGTTCCCATGCCATTCAAAAAGGAAACTATGGGAAACGCTGCACTACCCCAATAAAACAGCATCGTCAGAAACAGCACCGCAAAAGATACATTATCCAAGGTGCTCTGGAATGTGACCAGATCCATGCCGTTGACTCTCCCCTGTTCATTGAGCAGACACTATGTCCTATGGTACCGATTTCTGGACCTCCTCGGACCATTCCAAGGACGGTTCCCGTTTCAGATAACGGCTGGGGACCTGGAATGGGTCTGAGGATTTAAGGATGGGGGGCTGATCTGAGGGGTCCCGTGAAAGCTTTAGAAAGTCCTTCCATTCGGGTGTCGACTTCAAGCTTACAGGTGTCTGAGGAGATTCCATAACCGGCTCCGATGGTTTGGTCATGGGTTTGACTTCAGCGCGCGGTTGGGGTGGGAAGGGGATGTCGACTTTGGGCATCGCAGCCGGCGGTTTGGTCTCCAGAGGGCTGGGGCTGGCCATCGGTGTTGCAGGCAAAGGCTGGATCGATGCCTTCGGACCTGACTCCTTGGATGTTAGCGATCCTCGGAAGGTGTTGAAGCGGTCTTTGGCAGATTGTAAGAAGGAAGAAGGCGATCGCCGTTC
>JBAVRC010000589.1:0-1606 GCA_049694615.1 Thermosynechococcaceae cyanobacterium
ACTTTCTCGGGAATTAGTTTGGGGCACCTAATGTCCAGCCGCTCTCAACCAATTCCCTAACCATTAAAAAACATTCACGCCTGCCGAAAACTCCGAGCAAGCAAGGAGATATTTGATGAAACCGATCCTGCTTTCCCAACAAGATTTAAAGTTAGGTGTTATTGCCGCCATGGCCGTTAGTCCTGATGGCCAAAGAGTCTACCTGGGTCGTCGCAACTCCGGCGATCCCGCTCGCCATAACCTGGCTGTGGTTCCCGTTAATCCCAGCGATGCCGCAACGGGTGCCCCTACCCTTTACCGTGATAGCGCCCTACCGCTGCCGTTGAAAGCAACTTTCCCAACAGGTGGAGGCGTATCGACCTCAATCCCCGTTATCCTAACTGACCCACGCTACCGCAAACTCTATCTGATTTCCCAACACGACATTGATGGTCGAATTCGCCCCTCACACCATTTAACAGTCTATGACTTAGACCCCAATGGCGATCCAATCGGGGAGCCACGCAGCTATGAAGTGGGTAAGGTGTTCAATGGCACCGTTATTCCCAGTATTACTGCGGTTGTGCAGGCGATGGCGTTGCACCCCACCTTGAATCGGTTATACATGGTGGGTCATGGCTGGCATGGTGTGCGCTACTACGATCTGAGTCCAGACGGAGAACCCCTAGCGGATACCTATGCTTTTAAGGAAATTCCTACCCCGAATGGTGCTGGCAAGTACTCCATTGCCGTCAGTGGAGATGGCAAATGCCTTTACCTAGGCTCAGTTACAGCGAAACCTAATACCGAACCCCCTACTGACGATCTCCAAGTTGTGGAGCTTGATGCAGCGGGGACACCTCAGATCGAAACCTTGCAGACCTTTTCTAGCAACGTCTTTGAACCAGGGAAATCAACGGCAGATTACCTGCGATTTATTTACACCCCCAAGGCGTTATACCGCATTCCCACAGCACTCCCCAATGGTTCACCCCAAGCCGCTTGGCCTTTGCTGGTCTGGCCCCTCAATCCTACGACAGGGCTACCGGTAGGCAATGGATTTCAAACGGTTGAGGCACTGCAACAAAGCGCGTTGGCGGTCGATTCTGCCCGTCAAACTGCGTGGGTTGCTCAGGATGGAAGTGTTCAAGACGCCTTCTCTGGAGTACTGACCAATGATCGCACGGTTCTCTTACCCGTTCCCTTGGATGGGCGTGGATTTCCAGTCGTGGATCGGATCCCGAAGGTATTACCGGAGTTTCTCCAGGAAGGTGTGTTAGCCGCGATTGCCACCACCACTGGGATGCCCGTCTTTCTCACCCAAACCATTCCCCAAACCGTCAACTACCACAAAAACTACCATGTGCGGCTGACGCTCCTGGAAGCGGAAGCCATCACCCCACCTACCCCCAGCGCGTTTAAGTGCACCTTCACAACCTATAGTGCAACCCCCCATGCGTTTAATGAGACGATCAGTCCCCTAGCGTTGAACCAACCCTCCCCTTGGCAAAATTTAGACGAACTCCTGCGTGATCGCCCCGATCAAGCCCTGTTGATCGTCACAGCCGTGAGTGGTCCACTCAAACACTTAAAACTCCAGATAGAAGTCGTACTGGGAGATCCGAAC
>JBAVRC010000590.1:0-4580 GCA_049694615.1 Thermosynechococcaceae cyanobacterium
CCCACGAGGGCTGCCAAGACGATATCTGCCGTGATACTTTTCCAGGGACGATGCGATCGCGTCTTTAATCCGTACCCAACCGTCATGATTTGCCTCGCTTAATATTCAATCCCGGCCTGTGCTTTAATGCCCTGTTCCCGAAAGGGATGTTTGACCAAGGTCATTTCCGTGACTAGATCGGCGGCTTCAACTAAGGCGGTGGGTGCGCCACGTCCGGTCAAGATGACATGGGAGGACGCTGGTTTTTGGGTTAACCCTGCCAGCACCGTTTCTAGCGTTAAGTAATTTAATTTTAGGGCAACGTTGACTTCATCCAAGAGCACCAATTGATAATCTGGGTTTTGGATATAGTTCAAGGCCATGGCCCACGCTTCCTGAGCTTTTTGAGTATCCCGGTCTCGATCTTGGGTTTCCCAGGTAAAGCCTTCGCCCATGGCATGAAAGGCCAATTGTTCGGGCCAAAGCCCCAGCACGGCTTTTTCGGCAGGTTCCCAGCCGCCTTTGATGAATTGCACAATGGCAACCTGATGGCCGTGACCGAGCGATCGCAGGACCATGCCGAGGGCTGCGGTTGTTTTGCCTTTGCCGTTTCCGGTGTGGACAATGATCAAGCCCTTTTGGTTGGCGCGTTCGGCCAGTCGCTGTTCTTGCACGGCCTTGCGCCGCTGCATTTTCTGGCGATATTGCGCTTCGCTGAGACCCTCGTACTGTTGGGCATCTAGGGTATTGAGGGATCCGGTGGAGTCTTCGGTAAAGGTCATTGCGGCAAATCGGAAAGGGGGCTTCTTTTCCAAGATATCGCAGGTTTAGGACCAACCTTTGCAAAAGCGGGGTTGAGCGTTCGGCGATCGCGCCGGATCAGGTACTCAAAACCGAACCAAACCCTTGAGGGACATCCATTACAGTAAAAACGTACCGCAAAGGAATGAAACGTAAGAGCGGCACATCTGAAATAGGAGGTAAGTTGTATGACACTGGTTCGTTGGAGTCCGTTTCAAGAAATTGAAGGGTTACATCGGGATATGAATCGCTTGTTCGATACCCTTGCCCCGATGAACCAAAAAGGGTTTGACGATTTAGCCTTTATGCCTGCGGCTGAACTAAAGGAAACCCCGGAAGCCATTCATCTGAAACTAGAATTGCCGGGACTAGAAGCCAAAGATCTCGATATTCAAGTGACAGCCCGCTCCGTTTCGATTAGCGGCGAACGCAAGTCGCAAACCGAAAGCGAAGAAAATGGCATCACGCGCTCCGAGTTTCGCTATGGTCGATTCCAACGGGTTGTGCCCTTGCCAGCTCGGGTGGTGAATGACCAAACCCAAGCCGACTATAAAGATGGCATTTTGACCTTGACGTTACCGAAGGC
The DNA here is from genome assembly GCA_049694615.1 of Thermosynechococcaceae cyanobacterium. GTDB lineage: Bacteria > Cyanobacteriota > Cyanobacteriia > Thermosynechococcales > Thermosynechococcaceae > JAAURS01. The sequence goes on from JBAVRC010000590.1 coordinate 1,367, forward strand.
AGAAGGCGAGAAGCAAAAAACCTTTAAGGTCGAACTCGGCTAACCCCTGGTTAGGCTCAAATCATTCCGCCTTAGATGGATAAAATGGCGCTGCACCCTCTGCAACAGAAGGTGCAGCGCTTTAGCCCGTTGTGCGGCTGAGTTATCTTAAGAAAAGTGTAGGAACCCCAAGTCCGTTCCGCCGCCTTCATCTCGCAGGAGTCGCAGTCATGCCAGCAACAGATTACAAAGACTATTACAAAATTCTGGGGGTGGATAAGACCGCAGGCGAGTCGGAGATTAAAAAAGCCTTTCGCCGATTAGCCCGTCAATCTCATCCCGACTTGAATCCCAATGACAAAGCCGCTGAGGCAAGGTTCAAGGAAATCAACGAAGCCTACGAAGTGCTGTCCGATCCAGACAAACGCAAAAAATACGATCAATTTGGTCAGTATTGGCGTCAGATGGACAGCGGATTTCCGGGTGGTGGACCGGGTGGCGGAACCGGCGGGTTCGATGTCGATTTTGGTCAATACGGCAGTTTCGACGATTTTATTAATGAATTATTGGGTCGATTCGGCGGCGGATTTGGCGGACCGAGGGGAAATACCAACAGCAGCTATACCTACCGCACCAGCCCATCGAGTCCAGGTGGCTTCGGGGGCTTTCAAGATTTTGCTGGATTTGGCGGTCCCGCTGCTGGCACCGCAACCGATGCAGAGGCAGACATTACCTTAACGCTTAAAGAAGCCCTAAACGGGACTGAAAAACGGCTGATGTTAAGTTCCGGCGAAACGATTACAGTTAAGATTCCGGCGGGTGCTAAGCCAGGAAGTCGCATTCGGGTTCGGGGCAAAGGGCATATCAATCCACGCACTCAAGGGCGGGGCGATTTGTATCTGTCTGTGAAGGTGCAACCCCATCCATTCTTTAAGTTCGAGGGCGACCAATTGGTGTGCGAGGTCCCCATTACACCGGATGAAGCCGTTTTGGGAGCAAAGATAGAGGTCCCCACGGGAATGGGCGTCGTACAAGTCAATATTCCTGCTGGGGTGAAGTCTGGGCAATCCCTTCGGTTGCGCGGTAAGGGCTGGCCGCAGCCGAAGGGCGGTCACGGCGATCAACTGATCAAGATTCAAATCGTGCCCCCGAAAGACCTTACAGCAACGGAACGGGATTACTACGAAAAAATTGCGGCCAGTCGAAAATTTAACCCGCGATCGCACCTAGAAAGCCTGTAAATCAAACGCGACTCCATGGTTGAAGTGGTTAGGGGTGCTGTAGGACTGCGATCGCTGCGGCGACTCAAAACTTGAAATGAGGAGAATGGGTATCTGGAACCGCAGAAATGTTGAACGGATGGGTGGGCAGTTCCGACCGATTGCCTAACGCTCCCCAAACATACCAATTGGGGTATAGCCAGACCCAGTACCCCGCCATGCCGTTTTGTCCGCACCATCGACCTCCGCCCCAATAGCCGTAGTCGCTGTATTCTCCATACTGACTTCTGTCTCCTGGACAAGGCAAAACTTGAATGAGTTTTTTGTATTTTTGATTGGCTGAAGAGAGGGCTGGAACGGGTTGGGCGTGGACATTCGGTATGGGTGCTTCAATCATGGCAGCACTCATTAGAACTAACGAGGCAACGGCACTCAGGATTTTCTTCATTCTTTTGTCCTAGGTTATGGCAAATATAAGGGATGATATGGCCGTGTGCAGACACATTGAGCAAACGATTTGAGGACATCGCAATGCCCCAATTTCTGCACCGTGTTCGGACAGGCTTAGTCTACCCATTCCTGAAGACGAAAAGACATCGACATAACCGTCGCGAGATCTGCCAAAGGTTTATCAGATAGGTATTTCAGAGGAGGATGGATTCCAATGGCCTACCGAAAAGATTGCTCTAAAAGGGCTACGGAAAATCTTTAATTTGAGGGAGCCATCGTTTTTAGATCAGTGCAGTTTCGGCTAAAACACGCTGACCATCTGTCTTTAAATAATCAAAAAAAGTACGAGCGACAACAGAGAGTTGTTTCCCTTTGGGGTGAACAATGTGCCAATGTCGTTGAATCGGGAAGCCTGCCACATTGAGAATGACTAGTTGGCCTGATTGCCCCTCTAAGGCTAAGCAGTGGCGCGATAACACCGAAATGCCCAGTCCGCCAGCGACGGCTTGTTTAATAGCCTCATTACTGCCCAGCTCCAGACGCACTTTGATCGAAATATTGTGTTCATGGAATAGTTTTTCGACCGCTTGACGGGTCCCCGAACCTAATTCGCGCATAATAAATGATTCGCCGTTTAACCGTTCTAGGGGGATATGGGGTTCTTTGGCTAAGGGATGATTGCGAGAGGCCAACACCACGAGGGGGTTATCCAGGAATGCGTGGCAATGTACATCCATCGAGTCGGGTGCTTGGCTGGGAATGTAGAGATCGTCGAGATTTTCTCGTAGTCGTTCTAAAATATTTTCGTGGTTGGTGACAATCAAGGATACATCAATGCCGGGATATTGCTGACAAAAGGGACCGAGCAGCCGAGGAATCACATACTTGGCAGTTGTAATCACTGAAAGTCGCAGTTGGCCTCGTTTGAGCCCTTGCAAATCAGAAACAGTCATCTCAAATTGGGACAATCGCTCAAAAATGTCCTGGCAGGTATCCAGCAGTTCCCGTCCCGCTTCTGTCAGGTAAAGGCGCTTGCCCACTTGCTCAAACAGCGGCAGACCCACGGCTTTGGTCAATTGCTTCATCTGGATGGAAACCGTGGGCTGGGTCAAAAAGAGTTCTTCTGCGGCTCGCGTAAAGCTTCCTCGCCGTGCTGTAACCTCAAACACCTTTAACTGGTGGAAGGTGACTTGCTTCACGGTAGATGCTCCTGGATCACGTTCCATAGACAAAAAACTAGCATATCAGACCTATGAATTGTTTTTTGTTTATAGAAAAGTGCACGCGATAGGGTCTGGGTCAATGGACGACCTGGGAAGGGGTCGAACCGACATGAACCGTTTTGACCCAGTTCAAGCGCTTGGGCCGTATGGCTAGACGGGCCGTTACACTTGCCACCACTACAAACCAATGAAACATATACAGGGTTCCCAGCAAGGCTTGAAGGGTCATAGGGACGAGGTGCAGGGACTGGTTTTGACGGCGGCGAATTCGATTTAACCCAGCAAACATGCCAACAAAAGATAGCCCCATGGTTAGGCTGGAAAGGGGTAGTAGCAGCGGGA
>JBAVRC010000591.1:0-2038 GCA_049694615.1 Thermosynechococcaceae cyanobacterium
GATATCACAATTTTTTTTCGCAAAATTGAATTGGGCACGAGGAATAAGGGTTTCAGCCGTTAGGTAGTTTCTAGGTAAATGGATGAAACCCTTGTCAGATATCGACTATAGTTCTCGGACAGGTCTATTGCGGCAACAGCCTTACAGTATCGCTTTGCAGTTCTCACGGGTAATGAGCGAGAATTCCAGCGGATTCCTGGATTAACCGTTCTTCCTTTTGTCCATCATCCTTAGGACATCATCTCAAAGGCTGATTCTAGATAGGTATGGAGCGTCAAAACATAGCCCTCCCACACAACGGGTTGACCCAGAACAATGGGGTTCGGATCTATGGAAACCGTATCGCCTTGGGGTTTAGACCGAGCATTCACCAACGCCACATCGAAGCGACAGGGCATTTCTGCCCAGCTTGGATGCTGCGCCAAAAACAACTGAGCCGTTTTCCACAACTTGGTTTGCTTGGATCGCGTGATCGCCACTAATCCGCCCTCGTCCCAGTTCCCGCCACTGCGGGTTTTGACCTCCACAAAGGCCAAGCAGTCATCGCGATCGCCTTGTTTGCGGGCCACAATATCTAGCTCTCCCCAGCGACTGGTCCAGCCTCGGGCCACAATAGACCAGCCTTGTTGTTGTAACCATTGCGATACAAGGTTTTCGCCAAGCTGTCCTACAACTGCCGAACGGGATTGGGGCTGAGACTCTTTCGGCATAAGCATGAACCTGTGATGTAAATCACAACATTTTAGGCTTGGCGGTCACTGAATCTCGACGGCCAAGACGCAACAATCTAGGCACTCAGCTCATCGGTTGGGATGGTGGTGTACAGGAGGGCCAGAATCATGACGACGTCGAAACAAAGTATACTTCTCGTCCATGCGATCGCCCTGACCCTGTTGCTCTTGCTGGCCATGAGCTGGCAAAATCAGCCCCAGCCCGATCTCATGGATACCCATTCGCCGGTTAAGGGGATGCTTCAGCGGCAGGCGATGGGGGCATAGAGGATTGGGGGACAGGGGTTGAGACCGTTGCTTCGGCGGTCGGTTGCGTTTTTGACCGTTGCTCTGCGCGCAATAAATCCTGAACCGATAAATTTTCTCCTTCAATGCCAATAAACCACAAGGATGCTGCTGCTTCAGCTTGGGTCACAGGCTTTTGGGGCTGAAATAAAATTGTCGCGCCAAACATGCGTCGGATATTGGCGAGATCCCCGTTCAAATGATCGGCGGCCACAGCAGAGAGCATCAGGGGTGTAATGCGATTGGCATCCTTAAACCCCCACAATTGCTTCACCCGTTCGGTGGAAACCGTAGGCGGAATTTGCTGTCGATCAATGGGGACTTTCCAAAGCAACAACGTCTCCCGTGTCAGGGGATCTTGGGGACGAAACAACGCCTGGGTCTTATCCCCAGACAAAATGCTTGGCAGGTACCCCGATTCCGCCAAGCCCTGGACATCGGCAAAGTCTGGATGGGTGGAGGGGACATCCTGGAACGCGGGGGTTGCCGCAACTGCCGTGCGGATCTGACGACTGGGGCGATCGCGGTAGATGCGGTTATTCGTTTCTACCAGCCACCGCGCAAAGGTTGAACGCAAAATCGGTTGATTGGGGTTAAATGCCGACAGGCGATTCTTGTCATCAACCGTTAATGGATTTAGCTGGATCACATCGCTGACATAGACCTGCAATGCCGGGGAGACCGGTAAAACCAATGTCGAGGGGGACGGTGTTGTTGCGCCAGAATGGGCTTGAACAGCAGGAGAAGGGGTGGTGGTGGTTTGCATGGGTTTAGGACTCGAATCGGTCCATTGACCCGTTTTCGGGTCAGCAGAGACCGCATTCTGTAACGTACTGCGATCGCAGGCCAGCAACCCTGCCCCCAGCAGACCCACGCCGATCAATAGCATTCGAGGATGAGCGCTACTGGCCAGAAACAGCTGTAAACTTTCGACAGCGAGCATTACACTGCAGTGGGTTTTGAGTTTTTGGTATACTCGCGCACCATTAAACCGCTTCATTCACGTTCATGGACCTATAGAG
>JBAVRC010000592.1:0-2470 GCA_049694615.1 Thermosynechococcaceae cyanobacterium
TATGAATTTTTATCTACGACGAGTGAAATGATGCTCTTTGCAGCTATGGTGCATTTGATGGTTCGTCGATTAGAGCCTAAAATCCAAGCTGGGTAGGCTGTCTGCTAACTTTTCAAACAGGTTCTAAGTTTCCCTTCGTTAATCGTTTCTATCTGAAGAATAACTAGTCAGTGAGTAGTGGCAGTCTAACAGTCATTAATCACTACTTTTAGTCGGTCGATAGGGATTTACAAAATTGATTAACCCTGACAGTTGACGCGACTGAATCCAGAGCCGTCCCTTCCCCGAAAACCGACAGACCAAGCCCTCGCCACCAAAAATTCCAGTCTTGAGACTCCGAAAAGATAGTCCGCCCATCAACTCGACCGAATAGGTTAATGTGTCCTCAAAAGCCGCAATATAGCCCGTATCCACCACATATTCGCCATCAATCGGCACCTCTAGAATCGCGCCATAGGAACTAAACCAAAGATCGCCCGTACCGGATGCCTTGACCAAAAAGAGAGATTCGCCGCTAAAGAACCCTTTCATGCCCTGAAATTTGGTATTTAGCTCAATAGTGGGACTACAGGCCACAAACCCAGACGACTGCAACATCAAACTATTACCTGCTAAAGCGTAATGCTGCACATCTCCCGGCACACCAGGGGCCAACATCAATTCCCCCGTCTTGCCCTTGGCCGTAAATTCGCTAATAAATAAAGATTCGCCTCCCAGCATGCGGCCAATCCCTTTCATCAGCCCCCCCTTCATGCGAGACTTCATCTCAATCCAAGGATCCATCGCCGCCATTGCCCCGGCTTCCACCAGGACGGTTTGTTGCGCTTTGAGCTTCAGCATGAGCGCCGCGTAGGCCGGTGCGTGTTTAATTTCGTAGTCAATGGGTTGAGCAACCATAGCATTCTGTTCGCGATTGGAGATCAATTATCGGGGTGGCAGTTGGCTCCCCACGGTTCCACCAAAACCCGTTGGGTTGTGGGTTTGACAAAAGACTTTTCCCTGGCCCTTAAATCGGCAGACCAACCCTTCGCCACCCAACATTGCCCCCCACCAACTGGGGTTGGCCTTGGAAATAGAAAACTGGAGACTTTTTTCAAACGCGACGATGTGGCCCGTATCGACGATATACTCGCCCGCCACCTCGACTTCATAAATGGCCCCAAACGCACTCAAGATGACGTACCCCTGACCGCTCAGGTCCAGCCAGAAAAGAGACTCCCCGGAAAAGAGGGACTTAAACCCTTGAAAACCTAGATCCACATCGACGGCTGCGGTACTGGCTAAGTAGCTGCCGGATTGGACCACCAGCCCTGTTGGCGTGAGTTCATACACCAGTAGATCGCCCATTAAGGTGGGGGCGAGAAACAGTTCGCCGGGATCCGCGCCTGTGCGGAAGCGACTGAGAAATAAGGATTCCCCAGCAACCATTCGCTTTAGACCGCCCAACACTCCGCCTCCTTTGCCTTTGCGGAGGGTCGTATTGACCTGAATCCACTCGCTCATGGCCACCATGGCCCCCGCTTCGGCCAGAAATTCTTCGCGGGGGGCCATGTCGATTTTGGCGATCGCACTATCGGGCTGTTGTAAAAGGTCGATTTTCATCGGGGTGTCCTACACCTTAGACTTCAAAAAGCGAACCAACCCACCCATGCTGCGGGATTGTAGGTAGACGGTACCCTCTCCGGAGAGCCGATTGACCAACCCTTCCCCAGAGGTCACCGACCCCAGGAGTCCTGAGGCCAGTCCAATTTTCATGCGGACTGAGGGCTGATACGCCACCAAATGGCCGGAATCCACCACCAAGCCTTCTGGACTGATCTTTTGTGGATGGATGCCGCCATAGGCCCCAAAGAAAACGGTGCCGTTGCCGCTGAGTTTTAATTTGAACAGTCCTTCTCCAGCCAGCCAACTGGACAATCCAGCCCAATGCACCCCGGTTTGGATCGTTCCGGTATGGGCAATATAGGCACCTGGTTGAAAACAGATGGAATCGCCTCGGAGGGTGATGCTAGCCATATCTCCCACCAAGGATTGGGTGAGTACTAGGGTTAAGGACTCGCGGGTGCGATTGGTGAATCGGTTGACGAACAGGGTTTCCCCGCCCAAAAATTTGCGCAGGCAAGCGGCCAGAAACCCACCGGCAAATTCTGTTTCCATCGATAAGCCCCCACCCATGCTGGCCATGGCCCCGGCTTGGGCAATCAGGCGATCGCCCGGATCGAGGGTGATAAACAGGGTGGCAAAGGCCGGTTTGTAGCGAATGTCGTATTTCACAGGAATCGACTGAACACTGTCCTCAGCTTACCCCTTTACCCCAAATCTGTTTCAGCGGTTTGTGGCCAGGTTTTGTGGCACTAGTAGCAGACCTGGGTCGCCTGCTCAGTCAGCTTGCCATGAAGCACCCACTCCCATAGGCTGGAGGAAGCAGCTTTGTGTCCCGATTCGTCGTTTGAGTCGCCCATGTACAACT
>JBAVRC010000593.1:0-2670 GCA_049694615.1 Thermosynechococcaceae cyanobacterium
GGATTGTTCCGTTTTCTGCTCTTGATAGAGATTAATCCCCACAATCAAGAAGACAAACCCCAAGAGTATCAAGGCTTCCTGAGCATCTCCCAACAAAAAATAAATTGCCCCGCACCCTAGCAATAAAAGGAAAATCGGCTCTTTTGCAATTTCCAGCGCAATTTTCAGCACGTTACGCTTTTTCGTGGCGGGGAGTTCGTTATATCCTTCTTTCCTTAAGCGCTCCAGCGCCTGATTATCTGACAAACCAACAAACAGCCGGGGCTCGGATGCCAACACCATGGGTTTTCCTCCTCGGTCAAAAAGGGCGAAATGCTTACCCAGGCAATGTAGAGCAAAAGTTTAAGGAACTTGTGAGGATCTGAGCACAAAACAGTCTTGAGCGATCGCCCAATCTTCCTGGGTATGAATCACCAAAACCCTCACCTTCGATTCAAAGGTTGCGAGATCTGCATCTATAGGAGTGGATTCATTTTTGGCCGAATCCAGGGCAAGCCCCAAGAAAGAAAATGCTTCGCAGGCTTGTGCCCGAATCGCCGCAGCATGTTCGCCAATTCCAGCCGTAAAAACCAAGGCATCTAGTCCGCCTAAACTGGGAAGCATTGCTCCGATTTGCGATCGCAATCGATGGATAAAGATATCGAAGGCAAGCTGGGCGCGCTCATTCCCCTGGGCGATCGCCGTCATAATCTGGCGCATGTCGCTGGAAACGCCAGAGATACCCAGCAATCCAGACCCATGATTGAGTAGATAATCCAGTTGATTGACCGTACTATCGCCCTGACGGAGGAGATGAATCAAAATACCGGGGTCAATGGAACCGGACCGACTCCCCATCATCAGTCCTTCTAAGGGTGTAAATCCCATGGTGGTGTCCATGCACTGACCGTTGCGGATAGCGGCGAGCGAGCATCCATTCCCCAAATGACAGGTGATGAGTCGCAGGGCGTGCAGATCGCAACCGAGAATTTTAGCAGCCCGTTGCGCACAATATTGATGACTAATGCCATGAAAGCCATAGCGTCGAATGCCTTGCTCGACCCATTCGTAGGGACCTGGATACACCGCAGCAGCAGCAGGCAAATGAGCATGAAAGGCCGTGTCGAACACTGCAATTTGCGGAATGTCGGGTCCAAGCAGGCTTTCCACGGCTGCGATGCCCTCTAGATTGGCAGGGTTGTGGAGGGGTGCAAAGGTCGCGAGTTGGGCGATCGCCGCCTTAACCTCAGGATTAATGACCGTACTTTGATGGTAAGTCTGCCCGCCATGAACCACGCGATGGCCGACAATATCAATCTCTTGGGGATGGGCGATCGCTTGAGTCGGTCCGCTCCACAGGGTTTGCAGGGCTGCGATCGTATCGGCCATTCTCGATTCCGAGGGGAAGGTCTCTTGCACCGTAGCGCCCTGAAGCGTTTTAACGTGCAGTTCAGCATAGCCGCCTCGATGAGTCCAGTCAATCTGGGCTTCCCAGAGGGGTTGGGGCGGATCCTCGGGCAAGGTATCGCCTTGAATCTCGTACAGACTACTTTTCTGACTACTGGATCCGGCATTCAAGACAAGGATTTTCATGGGTTTCATCCAGTCCAGCTTAGGTTCCAGGCAGTGATCGCAAGGATTCTTCCAGATAGGAGCGATCGCCCAGTCTGAGCAACATGGGGCCATGGGCCTCGAATTTCACAGCGCTTAAGGCACAGGCAGGCATATCGATGCGATCACGATACCGCCCCAAATCAAGCCCCAACAAACTACACAGAATAATCCGCAGGGTGGCTTTGTGGGAAACGACCAACACATTGCCATCGGGATAGGCGGATTCAATCTCGGCAATGACCAGGGATGCTCTGCTGGCAATTTGCACCGCTGTTTCGCCCCCTGTGGGTGGATTCCAGGCAGGTTCCGTCAACCAGCGCACATAGTCCGATTCATGGTGTTGTTTCACCCATTCCGTCGTCTGTCCTTCCCAAGTGCCGTAGCGAATCTCCTTCAGCCCCTCTCGCAGTTGCATCTCAATCCCTGCGGCCTCGCAGAGCGGTTTTGCTGTGGCGATGGTGCGTTGCATGGGACTCGCGTAAACCGCTGACCAGGGGAAATGGCCGTAGGCTGCAGCAAACGCCTGGGCCATTTCCAGTCCTGCGGGGGTTAATTCAGGATCGAGATCGCCGCAATAATTGCCAGATTGACTGTAAATCGTCTCTCCATGGCGGAGTAAATAAAGGGTTAAGCTCATGCAATTTGGCTCATATGTCGCAACTGCCTGCATCAAAGGTGTAGGCATCCAGATCGATGGGAACTGGACAAACCTGCCAGATTTCTCCGCAATATTCTCGAATGGCTCGATCTAAAAAAATATTTCCCATCTGAGCCGTATTGAGGATGGACATCCGGGTCCATCGTTCCGGATCAAGATATGCCTGAGCAACCGTCTCCTGACAGTCTACACAAGATTGGTAATCTGCGAGGACCATAAAAGGATCGTGAGATTTCAACGAGTCGATGATTGAGCGAAACAAATTGCGATCGCCATGGGAGAAGTATCCCGCCAAATACATTGCTCATGCAATCTGAATACGTTGAATCACTGTTGACACTCCTCACCCTAAAGGGAAGAGGATTCTTAATCGAACAACCTAAGTTGCTCAACTAATATCCGTTTTTCAGGCTCAGTAC
>JBAVRC010000594.1:0-4448 GCA_049694615.1 Thermosynechococcaceae cyanobacterium
GCCAAGTTGTATACCTTCGTTTTTCTACCCAAGCCTACTTACCTCCAATAGTACTTGTCCCGTAGAGTGCACCATTACTTGCCTGAATTAAGGGCGCATCAGGATTCCCACCATTTAACCCATTAAAGTACTTCAAAGTTGTTAGCTTTCCATTCGGTTCCATCTTGAATATTGTGCCGCAGCCTGCGAAACAGTTGGGGTGATTTTTTCCACCCTCTTTTGTAGTGCCATAAAAATTACCATCCTTGGCCTGTAAAAGAGCGGCATATGGAGAGGCCCCATTTGTGCCCTTAAAACTCACGAGAGTCGCGATCTGACCATTCGATGCCATGCGGTAAATTGTGCCGCGATCAAATTGACTACCCTTAGTAGTGGTGCCATAAAAATTACCATCTTTAGCCAAAATCAACGCGGAGCGTGGCTCTGCACCATTGATACCGTTGAAATTGGCTAATATTTTGAGACGACCGTTGGGCGTAACCTGAAAGACCGTGCCCTTTGCACTACTCCCACCTTGACCCGTTATGCCATAGAAGCTCCCGTCTGCCGTTTGGAGAAGGGTCGAAAAAGGTTTTGCACCAGTCGTATTAAAATCTATAACCGTTTTCAAGTTCCCATCTGGGGACATCTTAAAGACCGTTCCTAAATCATATTTACCCCCCAATTGAGTCGTACCATAGAAGTTCCCGTTACGTGCTTGAATCACTCCATTCGGCCAATATCCTTTTTCTCCACTTCCAAAATTGCCCAGAAAATTCAAGGTCAAGAGATCGTTTAAATGAGGTGTGCGAGACAAGTTTTGGGTTATTGGCCTAGATAATAATTTCTCAATCTTGATTGATTTCAATTCTGGCAAAGTTGGTTCTAGCGGTTGGGCATAAACAGTTTCAACCAAGCATGCCAATAAGATAGGCGTAATCAAACAGTATTTGTAAGATGTAAATATTTCAATAATTTCCGAATTATTACTTGGAATCTATGCTGGAGACAGATTATTCTCAATGGGATTAACGGTGAGAATAATCTGTCTTTGGGCTTCCACTACAGCGACCCGTCTTGGTCTGTCCTTGCCCCATCAGCGATGCGATCGCCTTTTGAGTCTGACTCATTCCGTAACGTCGCGCTAGACAAACAATGAAAGCCCCATATGTACAAACAGGTCCTGAACCTCGTGGCTAAATCGGCGTCAGATTATTCTCACCCGGATTGACCGTTGGACTAAATCCACCATCGGGAGTCCATTGCAACGTTCCATCCCGTTCCGTCCAGAAGACCTGGGACACATTTTGAGCAAAGGTAGCAAGGGTCTCGTCCGCGATCGCTTTGCCCGACAGCACCAGGGTCTGCGGGTGCAGTTGCGTCAGAACGTTGGGACTCAAGGATCCGCCAAACCACCACAACACTTGAATAGGAGGCAGTTGGACCGTGCTCCGCCAAGCGGTGAAATCGGCTTCGTTGCTGTTTGCCGCTAATAGCCAAGTTTGTGAACCCATTGTGAAGGTCAAAAGGGTGGGTTGCGCCCGCCAAAGCGTCATTTGTACAGGTCCAAGGGTCAACCTTTCTTGGGGGTTGAGGTCAATCTGACGTTTGGGGTGCGGTTGCGAGGCAATGGGCGCTATTGCCTGGGGAATGCAGCGCGTCAGCGTGGTAATGGGGATTTGGCGTAACACAGCGGGCCATCCGGCTTGATCCGGGGCTGGCGCATCAGTGGCGATCGCCCAGTCGATGCGGTTAATGCCTTGCTGTTGCAGAAAGGGGACCAAAGACTGACTGGCCACCCAGCGATCGCCGCTATTGAGCACCACTGTGCCTTGGGGATGGGCAATGGTCATCATGGGGATGCGGGTTTGGTCGAAGAGGGTGGCTTGAAACCGTTGGGTTTGCAGGTGCCAGAGGGGGACCACCAGCAGTAGAAAGCTCAGCGCTCCGGCCAGTCGCCAGTGTTTTTGCCACCCCGGAATGAGCCAAACCAGGCCCAGACAGAGGTACAGTCCCCAAAGCTGGAGCGGCGAGATCGTACCTAAGGCCAACGCGTGACCGGGCAGTTGGCTGAAGAAATTCACAATGGCCATGAGCAATTGCATCGGCCAAAACGACAGCCCAGCCACCCCGCTGCCCAAAGCAGGCCAGAGCACAGCGGCTAAACTGGCAATAAAACCGCCAATGGTCAGCAGGGACAAGAGCAAGGCGGTGAGGACATTGGCGACCAAACTATAGAGGGGCAAGATCCCGAAAGTATAGAGTTGGAGGGGCAAGGTCCAGAGGGTAGCAGCTAGGGGCACCGCAATGAGCGATGCCAAAGCAGGGGGCAGCCAATCCAGACGCTTCGTCAAAGGGGTGGCAGTGGCGATCAGTCCTAAGGTTGCCAACAGGCTGAGCTGAAACCCCAAGTCCCAGATCCACAAGGGTTTGACCAGCAGCATCCCGGTGGCGATGACCAGTAAGGCTGCTGCTGGACGAACTTGTTGCTGCATGCCCAAGGCGATCAAGCTGGCACAGCCCATACCAATGGCCCGAACAATGGAGGCTTCGCCGCCGCTCAAAAGGCCATAGGTCAACAGGGCAGTAGCCCCAAGTCCAATTTGTTGGGGGACGGGCCAGGTGCGACTGAGGGCAGTGGCGATCGCCAAAATCAAGGACACCTGAAAGCCAGAGGCTGCTAGCGCATGGGCCAATCCAGCCCCAATGAAGCTGTCTTTGAGGTCGAAGGGAATATCGGCAGCGTTTTTGCCCAGCACCAATGCGCCCAGAAGTGCGCCAGTCCGGGAATCCGTGCCCTTTTGCAAAGACTGCACGATGCGATCGCGGATGACTCCACCGCCCCAAGTGGGTCCTGGCTGATTAATTTGGACTTGGGTGCCTTTCAATCCCGCAAATGCCCCATCCCGTGCCAGATAGGCGGCAAAGTCGAACCCATGGGGTCGGGTTGCAGGTCGGGGACGATAGAGTTGTCCCGTGAGGGTCACCGACTGTCCGGTATGGAGATTGCGAGCAGCTTTGCGCGGCACAGTGACGTAGAGTTTACCTGTTGCGGTTTGGGTCTGTCCGGCTGCGATGGTTGCTTGGCGCGGAGACAACCACAGTTGGATGGATCCTCGGCGAGTCAAGGCAGGACGTTCTGTCAGGGTGCCCATGACTTGGATGCTCTGACTGGTTTGACCGGGGGGTAAAAGATGGCTGATATCTGTTGGCCCTGGACGGGGTGCTGCGAGGTGAAGATAAAACGAGGCAAACAGTGCAATGCCGCCTGCGGCCAGCCACCAAGGTGCCGTCGGGCTGTATCGCCATGCCAACGGCAACGACAACCGACTGCGACGCAGCAGAGCAGCCGCAATACCGAACCCCAACAGCCAAAAACCGCCTCCCGGCAATGATGAGCACAACAACCCCAGGATGTAAGCGCAACAGAGGAGGGCGATCGCCAAGAATCGTTGCGAGGGCAGGGAAATCATCGGCGTTGGCGTCTGGGTAACCACCATTTTTTCGTCCTAGATTCTGGCTGGGTGCAATAAACTCAGTTTATAACAGTTACCCAAACCTCCTTAATAGAATTGAACCTCCTCGCAAACAATCCGTTTGACTGGACAAGGCCAACCTGTATCGTCGGCAATATCAACGACCAGCATTTCCAGGTTATTTAAACTTGAAATTCCACCGTAAGCCTCAATTTTATCTGGAATACGATTGGATGAAAGCAATAACGTCTTGAGTTGTTTTAAATCCCCCAAAGGACTGGGATTGACGATCTTGTTATTGGATAGATCTAAATATTCAACCCGATTAAGCATCCTTAATGGCGTAATATTTTCCAGCCGATTGGCACTGAGATTGAGGATCTGCACTTGCGTTAACCCGGACAGCGATCGCACGTCAAGCCCCGGATTTCCCGATAAATCAACCTCGGTTAATTGGGGCAGTTTGCTCAACGAACTTGCATCTTTCAAGCGATTTGTCCCAAGATTCAAGACCTGTAAAGATTGCAAACCAGAAAGCGATCGCACTTCGCTAATTCGGTTTTGGCGCAACTCCAGAACCTTTGCTTGGGTCCAGGCGGCCAACGGCGACAAACTTTGGACCTGGGTATTGGTCAAAATCATCACCCGTACCTGCGTCCAGGTTGCTGCTGCTTGCAGATCGATCAGGGGGTTGTGAGATAAATTGACCTCGGCTAGTTGCATTAGGGGTTCTAACCCCTGCAAACTAGCAATATGGTTTACAGACAGATCGAGCTTAGTGAGATTGTGCAGTGCACCCAAAGCTGAAACGGTTTTCAGGCGGTTTTGGCTTAAGTTGAGATCCTGTACCGAAGTCATCGCGGCTAAGAACCTGTTTGAAAAGTTAGCAGACAGCCTACCCAGCTTGGATTTTAGGCTCTAATCGACGAACCATCAAATGCACCATAGCTGCAAAGAGCATCGTTTCACTAGTCGTAGATAAAAATTCATAAT
>JBAVRC010000595.1:0-3239 GCA_049694615.1 Thermosynechococcaceae cyanobacterium
CTCTTAACCAATCAACTGGTTAAAGAAGAACGCTTTATATTAATCGAGCGCAGCAAGATCGATGCGGTGATAGCCGAGCAAAACTTGGGGGCTTCCGGGCGCATTGAACCCACCACAGCAGCTCAAATTGGTCGGATCTTAGGGGTGGATGCCGTGCTGATCGGCTCAGTGACAAAATTCGATGTGGAAAATAAGTCCAAAGGATTTTCCCTCGGCTCTATGTTTGGCAGCGGCAATAGCAAGCAAATTGCGACAGTACAACTCTCGTCCAGATTGGTGAGTACAACCACAGGCGAAATTCTGGCCGTGGCAGAAGGGACGGGTCAGTCGGAGCAAAAAAATGAGAACCTGAGCGTCGGCGGGTTTGGTTCTAACGAAAGTTCCGACAGTCGCGGGCGCGTTTTGGGCGAAGCTGCCGAGTTGGCCGTTAAGCAAGTCAGCGCGGGGTTAGTTGCGTCCGCTGCCAAATTATCGGCATTGGCACCTGTTGTCCCGGTTGTCGATGCCGTCATTGCCGACATCACGGGCAATCAAGTGGTGCTCAACAAGGGCGGTCAAGCCGGATTCCGACCCGGCATGATTCTCTCCATTGAACGGGTGATTAAGCGGATCAAAGACCCTGTTACGGGAAAAACCTTAAGGATGCTAACACAGCCGATTGGCAGACTTCAGCTAACCGAAGTGGATGCACAATCGTCGGTCGGTAAAATTCTGGCGGGCAAAGGGGGGATTCAAGTGGGCGATCGCGCCAAAGCGATCGAGTAAGGGTCAAGGCCATCGGCCTTTAGCCCAAGGTTTCAGGGCAATAGCCCAGCCCTTGAATAAACTGATGTCGAAATGCTTCAATTTCTGTTAAGTCCGGTTGGCCGTGCGCAATCACAGCTACCTGGTACCGCTGCATCACCTCAACCGGAGAGCAACCATACTCTAAGTCGGCTAATACGCGCTGTAAGCGCGTATTGGGTTCATACGCCACACCCAGCTCACTGAGAAAAGCGCGGAAGTCGGCTAGTCGATGCTCAGACCAACGCGACGTGCAAAACACCCGCAATACCCAGCCATCCAACTGATGAATGACCGTCATAAACCGAGTTGGCTCCGTGCTGGCAGCGTTAAGATACTGAATCACGCGGAGGACTAAACTCGCATTTCCAAGATAGTAGAGGTAGTCCATAAACGATGCCCTTTTCAACAGGCGTCTGCTCAGAATGCAACGCCGCAGATTCTAGAATGTCCCTCCTACTATTCTTTACTAGGATTTATATTCTCGATAGGGGCAAAATACGCGACTTTATAGGGAAGTCTACCCATGTTGGGGTCAAAATTGAGGAAAGGCATGTCAAATCGGGCCGATGAATGCTTAAGCGCCTACGATTACGATCTCCCAGACACGGCGATCGCCCAAACGCCAGCCATGCCGCGAGACAGTTCGCGATTGTTGGTGGTGGGTCGCCAGGGGCATTGGCATCAGATTTTTCGGGATTTGCCTGGGCAGTTGCAGCCCGGAGACCTGCTGATTTTGAACAATACGAAGGTCATCCCAGCCCGGTTGTTGGGGCGCAAGGTGAAGACCCACCCGTCGGATGAGCCGCCCTTAGCGGTGGAGGTTTTTCTGTTAGAACCGCGAGGCGAGCGATGTTGGTTAGCCTTGGTGAAACCGGGCCGACGCCTCAAACCAGGAACTTGCATCGAGTTTGGCGAGGGGGAGGTGCCGCTGTTGCGAGCCAAGGTGTTGGCCACCGATGCGGAAACGCGAGGACGGTTACTCGCCTTTGAATTTAGCCCCGATTTGACGTTTGATGACGTGCTAACCACGTTAGGACAGGTGCCGTTACCCCCCTATATTCAGTCTCAAGCAGCAAACCCCGAACAATACCAGACAGTATTTGCCACGTTACCCGGTGCCGTTGCCGCGCCCACCGCCGGACTGCATTTTACGCCGGATCTGTTGCACCAACTAAAAGACAGCGGGATTGATCATGCCTATCTCACCTTGCATGTGGGGATTGGTACCTTCCGGCCAGTGGAATCGGAACACATTATCGATCACACCATGCACGCCGAATGGGTAGAGGTTCCAGCCCAAACCGTGGACTGTATCCACGAGACCCAGGCACGGGGGGGACGGATTATTGCGGTGGGAACGACTTCTGTACGCTCCTTGGAAGGGGTTGCCACGCAATTGGGGACCCTTCAACCCTATTGCGGCAAGGTGAATTTGTTTATTTATCCCGGCTATCGCTGGAAGGTGGTGGACGGACTCATTACCAATTTTCATCTGCCCCGCTCTAGTTTGTTGATGCTGGTGAGTGCCTTGGTGGGACGGGAACGGTTGCTGAGGCTTTATGAAGCGGCGATCGCCCAAAGCTACCGATTTTATTCTTTCGGCGATGCCATGTTGATTTTGCCGGAGGCGGTTGTGGGCGATCAGGAACCCTGCGCATGATAGAGGTCATCTTCAAGGCTCAAAAATATCTTGGATATCTCTGGCCCCGTGAAGTACCCGTACTATTTCAATTCCATCGGGTAACGGATCATAAAATATGACGTGGCTTACCACTGGAAAACTGCGTAAACCTACTGCAATTTCTTTTCGTTCTCGTCCCATATATGGCTTATGGGCAAGGGTTCCCATTTTTGCATAAAGGTGGCGGAGAACTTTTTCTGCTTGCTCTGGGTCGCTGATGGCAATGTAATCCCAGATTTCATCAAGGTCTTGCTCAGCAAGCGGTCGAATGATCAGGCGAGGCATGAGTTTCTTTGTTAAGCCCCTACTTGTTTGGCAAGGCGTTCTTTACCTCGGTCAATCACATCTTCAATATCCAGTTCTTTGGAAGGGCCGCTCTCTTTCCCTTTTTGGATTTCTTGCTTTAACTCGGCAAGTTTTATCTCTTTCAACATCTGTTTTTCTTGAAGGAGTCGCAAGGCTTCTCTCACCACTTCGCTGGAAGAGTGATATAAGCCACTTTGGACTCGATCTGCTATAAATTTTTCAAGTTCTGGGGTTAATGAGATGTTCATCAGTACATCCTCCTGAGCAAAATTCTAGCTCCGATAACAAAAATTAGCAATATTTGTTATTCCGTTCAGAGACCATCGGCGATCGCTTTCTTTAGAACCTGTTTGAAAAGTTAGCAGACAGCCTACCCAGCTTGGATTTTAGGCTCTAATCGACGAACCATCAAATGCACCATAGCTGCAAAGAGCATCATTTCACTCGTCGTAGATAAAAATTCATA
>JBAVRC010000596.1:0-3025 GCA_049694615.1 Thermosynechococcaceae cyanobacterium
GGTCTATGTTGAGGTCGAGGTGAGTCCCACATTTCCCCAAGTGCCCAAACAATGTTTATATGATTTTTTGATTCAGGCTAAAGAAGATGAGATTGGAGCTGTGCAGATATTAAGAAAAAAATTATAATTAGAATATTATTCTATGTCACAAGCACAGACCTCAATCAACCTCATTTTGCCTGTTGGAACACAAGTTGTCAGTCGTGTCGAAATCAAAAGTGCAGCCGGAGAGTTACTATGTTTACGGGGTGCCGTAGGGACTATTTTTGAAGCACCAACGGATAATTCTCATACCTATCGGATTCATCTGCCGAATGGAAACTTTGTTCATCTCAAGCGACATGAGTTCAGCATTCGGAAACATTTTCAGAAAATGGGGTTAAAATCCTCAAAAAAAGCATTAGATGAATTAAATCTTTTTGAATTTGTCATCTACCGATGTGTTGTTGGCTCTAGAGCCTATGGTTTAGAGGATGCTAACTCAGATACGGATCGTCGTGGCATTTATCTTCCTTCGGCAGACCTCCATTGGTCGCTCTATGGGATTCCTGAACAAATTGAAAATAAGCCAGATCAAGAGTGTTATTGGGAACTGCAAAAATTCTTAATTCTGGCGCTAAAGGCCAATCCTAATGTCTTAGAGTGTTTGTATACCCCTTTGATTGAAACCATAACGCCACTGGCGGAAGAATTAATCCATCTGCGAGAAATTTTTCTCTCTCAACTGGTTTATCAAACCTATAACAGTTATGTGCTCTCTCAATTCAAAAAAATGGAGCAAGACCTCCGTACTCTGGGAGCAATTCGCTGGAAACATGCGATGCATCTCATTCGTCTTTTGCTATCAGGGATTACGATACTAAAGCACGGCTTTGTCCCTGTTCGTGTGGACGATTATCGCGATCGCCTTCTGGCCATCAAATATGAACAGGTGACTTGGGATGAGGTGAATGATTGGCGGTTAAGTTTGCATCAAGAACTTGATGCTGCGTTTGCAGCAAGTCATTTGCCAGAGCGTCCTAATTACGAGAAGGCCAATACTTTTCTGATCCAAGCGCGTCGGAGCATGTTCATTTCTTAAATCCTCTCGCAAGCGAGACGCTAGCAAAATGTATGAAATAGATACTCGTCTTATTGAGGTTATTGCTAAACAGCCATATCCCCTGCTATTTGCGACCATTAGCGGAGCGCATCTATATGGCTTCGCTTCTGCGGATTCCGATTACGATTTGCGAGGCATTCACCTTTTACCCCTATCTGAACTGGTAGGTCTTAAGGTGGGACCAGAAACCATTGAAGTTTCCAGTTTTCAGTCCGGTTTGGAAATTGATTTGGTCACCCATGAAATCAAAAAGTTTTTTGGCTTGCTTCTCAAACACAATGGTTATGTCTTAGAACAGCTATATTCTCCCTTAGTGGTGAAAGCATCGGCAGAACATGATGAGTTAAAGGAAATTGCGAAACGATGTATCACTCGACATCATAGCCATCATTATTTGGGGTTTGCCAAAACGCAATGGAGACTATTTGAAAAAGAAAATCCTCATCGGGTAAAACCTTTGCTCTATGTATACCGAGTTTTATTGACGGGTATCCATTTGATGCAAACTGGATTGATTGAAGCTAATTTAGTTACACTAAATCAAAAGTTTAAGTTGCCTTGTCTGCCAGATTTGATTCATGCAAAAATAGCGGGTTTAGAGAAAGAAATGCTCAAGGATGCAGACTTGGAATTTCATCAAAAAGAGTACTTCCATTTGTATAAAATGCTTGAAGAAACCAGTCAAAAGAGTGATTTGCCTGATGAATCCTTTGCTCAGACGGATCTTCATGATTTATTGATACGCCTACGATTAGGCCAATGAATCTGGGGTGTTGATTTTAATCAAACAATAGAGCATGGTTGGCAATCTCCAACCCATAGATGAACCGACGACCTACGTTTTACTCCAGCATTCGGTTGAGTTAATTTAGCGCTTTCGCCTGGGCAAACAATGCTGCAAAATCCGTGGCGATCGCCCGTTCCCCATTCCCTTCTGGATAAGAAATCAAATCGAACGCCGTATTGCGAGCATTGGGTTCTCGCAAGGCTTGAAGCGCCACCTCCGCCACATCTGCTCTGGGAATCGACGTTGGAATCCCTTGAGGCGGATCGTGCAATAGGATGTCGTCAATGCCAATCAACAGGTCCCGCAGACCCCCCGGTTGATCCAACAATCCCCCCGCTCGAATGATGGTGTAGTCTATCCCGGAGTCCATCAAATATTGCTCGGCCTTGCGTTTCCAGATCAAAATGTTGCCATTCCCCAGTTGATTGAGGGGATGCTGCACATTGGTGCCCCCCATCGACCCCACCAGCACAATATGCTCAACTCCGGCATCTTTGGCCGCATCGATTTGATTTTTTTGGCCAATATAATCCACCTCTTCGGGCAATCCGCCTGGATCAAACCCAAATTCAGGGCGTTCCCCTGGCTGGGGTGGCGCAACCATCTTTGGCACCGCACTCGTCAAAATAACCAGCGCCTGACATCCAGCGATCGCCCTGTCTAAGCTCGCTCGATCTCTAACGTCGCCAAAGCAAAAACCTTGGGTTGTGCCAAACAACTCCTTGACCTTCAGTTCCGAACGCGCAAAGCCACGGGGAATAAATAATTCCTCTAGTTGTCTGAGTTGTCGCCATAGAATTGCGCCTGTGCGACCCGTTGCACCCGTGACCAGTACTTGTGTTGGATTCATCGCCTGCCCCTTACGGCTCTTGCCCCATCGCTCCCGATTCAACACCCCCTAACCTAAACAGCAACCCAAACAGGCTGCCGAGAACATTGCACCCTGCAAACCATTATCCCTCACGAGACCCCTCCTATCGACGGTTTTGATGGCAAAATCAGAAAAGCGATCGATTTGGCTATGGGAGGCATCGCCTTAATCCATAGAAACGCATGGATTGCTTCCCATCGCGATCGCTCCCACTTGCATGACTAAAATCCAGTCTCCTGCTTCAACCCAAGGGCGATCGCAGGGC
>JBAVRC010000597.1:0-1694 GCA_049694615.1 Thermosynechococcaceae cyanobacterium
GTCGGATCGGATGCGCGAACGTGACCCGAAGCTGCACATGGGTTCCAAAATAACCCTCCCGATCGCCAATCAAAGGAACCGGGCGGCGGACGTTCTGGACGATAAATTCGTCGATGGCATTTAGGTCTATCCAAGCCACGTAAAACCCTTCAAATCCCCTCACGTTGGCGATCGCCATAAAGTCCGAGTGCGGTTTCAGCCCATATACGGCCATTTGTGCAGGAGTCAGCACTAAGGTAGGACGATAAAAACGCTGATCCAGACATGCCCCAGCATTGACCGGAAAATACGCCGGGGGGCGATCTTGTCGATTTGTCTTGAAGAGTTCGATGGTAATCCGATCTTTAACATCCTCTGGGGGTGTACTGGCCTTGCCGGGGTTTGGATCAGGCAGAATCATGGCTGGAAATTCAAACGGATCTTTGCTTTGACGGCATTTTTCAGTTTCGTTGTATTGGATAATACGTTCAAGCTGGAGGAGGCGACGCAGTTGTTCTTCGGGCAAGGGCGAGGGAGAAAAGCGTTTGCTGCTGTCAGTGCTAATGGAGACATCCGAACCGATCGCAATCGTAGGAAAAGTGGTTTTGAAGAAGGCCGCCCCTTCAAGGGCAAGCAACATGAACACCCACCGCAATCGCATCAGTTTTGACCCTTGAAATACACTGGGAGGAATTAAGGACTAGCGCACAGCATCTCCATCATTGCATCGCTGCACGGCAACGGTTCTCTCGCTTAACGAGTCTTTAATCGCTTTTTATCGTGGGGTCCGTAACTTCGAGGTCATTGGCTTATTGTTCAACTCCTTGGGAATGAACGTGTTGAAAAACTGGCATCAGCTCCAAATCTCGCAGGTTTTAAAGGATCAGGCCACTGACGCACTTCAGGGTTTGAGTCAAGCAGAAGTCCTGCGTCGTCAGTCCTTGTATGGGGCCAATGCACTCATTGATCGCGCCCTGAAAAGCCCTTGGCAAATCCTCTGGGAACAACTGACGGCAGCGACGGTTTTATTGCTTTTGGTGGCAGCCTTCGTCTCTGTGTTATTGAAAGACTATCAAGACGCAGTCGCAATTTTGGCCATTGTCCTGCTTACCTCCGTCATTGGTTTTACGCAGGACTATCGGGCAAACAGGGCGATTGCAGCCCTTCGCAAGCTGAGCGTCCCACGGGCAAGGGTTTGTCGTGATGGGCAGTGGCAAGATGTCTCGGCTCAGGAACTGGTGCCTGGAGATATTATCCAGATCGAGGCGGGACAATTGGTTCCTGCCGATGGTCGCGTGATTGAAAGCATCAACCTCCAGGTTCAGGAATCGGCCTTTTCCGGGGAGTCTGAACCCGTCGAAAAACAAAGCGATGCGATCGCCGCAGAAAATTTAGGGTTAAGCGATCGCCGCAACATGGTTTACTTGGGGACAACTGCCATTTATGGGCGAGGCCGGATCGTCATCACCGAAACGGCGATGAAGACTGAACTGGGACAAATTGCTACCTTGGTGCAAACGGCAACCCAAGACCTTACACCCCTTCAAAAAAAATTAGAACAGCTCGGCCAAAAACTGGTGATTGCCGCACTGCTGTTAATCATTGTTATTGTCCTCCTGGGACTACTCCGGGGGGAAAGCATCAAGCTCCTATTCCTGACGGGGGTCAGCATGGCCGTTGCGGTAGTGCCAGAGGGATTGCCTGCGATCGTGACC
>JBAVRC010000598.1:0-2543 GCA_049694615.1 Thermosynechococcaceae cyanobacterium
ATACACAGATACGACAGGCGAAAGGGACAGGCAAGCGCCAACGACTTTATGACGAGCGCGGGATGTATTTGGAAATCACGCCACCGGGCGGTAAGGTGTGGCGATTCAAGTACCGGATGGGGGGCAAGGAGAAGCGGATCGGGTTGGGACGTTACCCAGATGTGTCGCTGGCCCAAGCCAGAGATCGCCGTGAAGAAGCCCGGAAGTAGGTGGCGGCGGGGATTGACCCCAGTGCCCATCGTCAGGCACAGAAGGCCGTTGGGTCTATGGCAGTGGCAAACAGTTTTGAGATTGTGGCGCGGGAATGGTTCGCTGTGCCCTTCGGTTGGCTCCCTATGTATTTGTCTGTCCGGGCGAGTTATTGATTTTGCTTATCCCTGTATAACAAGCTAATATCTCTGTAAGATTGAGATATTGATAACGGTGATATATGGCAAGAGGGAACCCCAACCCAGTACAGACCGATCAGTTCAAAGCAGGGTGGTTTAAGCGATCTGATGGAGGGACAGAACCGCTTTCTGACAAGCTGACTTGTGTTCGTTTGACTCAAAGTGTAGAGGAATCGCTAAAAACTCTCCCTAACCGTTCGGCATGGATACGGAGAGTCATTACTGAAGCGGCCCAGCGGGAACTGATGCACCAAAAGGAAGTTGATGGAACCAACCGTTGAACAGTTGAGAACGTTCTATCGAGTCATTCGGCAGGCTGTTGTTCTTTCTTCTTACATCGCATTTGTAGAGCTTTCAGAGGACAACAACCTGTACGTTCACATTGGTCGATACGACAACCCTCAGACTCGTTTTATTCTCTACGTTACCCCTGAAGGTAGGTCAAACAATTATGAGTAATCAATTAGATTTATCCCAATTTACGACTCGTCAGTTGATCAACCTGCTATGGGAGGTAAAAGGCACCCCTCAAGCACAGCCCCTCTATCAAGAATTGAGTAGCCGTCCGCCAAAATTCACTTTGGAACCAGACGATCCTGACTGGGAAGCAAAAATGTCGGAACATTTGCGCTCAAATTTAGTGCAGCCTAGTGGGAATTGATAGAGGGGGATGAGTTATGACCGAACGATGGACCGATGAAACCCTAGACCGATTTGCTGCAAGCGTGGCAACTGCGATCACAGCCAGCAATGAGCGAATGACCCGCATTGAAAACGACTGGGAACGTTCAATGCGGGAAAGCGATGAGCGCATGGAGGAATTAACAGCAGTAACCCAAGCCATCAGTCGAGATGTGGCACAACTGGTCGCAACCCAGGAACAGAATAGCCGTGAACTAACCCAAGCCATGATCCGACTGGCTGACACTCAAGAAGGAGTTGCTGGGTTGCTGGCCAACCTGGATGAAGACAGACCCACCATCCTAAGGTTTTTGTAATCTTTACACTCTAATACACATCCCAGAGTTATGGAGGGCTGGATGCCTAGAACGAAGCAAGCCAACACCCAAAACGATGAGTCATTAGAACAGAGGCTCTGGAAGGCAGCGGACAAGCTTCGGAAGAACATCGACGCGGCGGAGTACAAGCATATTGTTCTGGGGTTGATTTTCCTTAAGTACATTTCCGATGCGTTTGAGCAGTTGCATGAGCAGTTAATCGCGGGCGAGGGCGATTACGCGGGGGCTGACCCGGAAGACCCGGACGAGTACAAGGCGGAGAATGTGTTTTTTGTGCCTGTGGAGGCGCGGTGGTCTGCGTTGCAGGCGAAGGCGAAGCAGCCGAAGATTGGGCAGATGGTGGATGAGGCGATGGAGGCGATCGAACGGGAAAATCCCAAACTCCTCAAGGGGATTTTGCCGAAGGTCTACGGTCAGCAGAAGCTTGACCCGACTTCGTTGGGCGGGTTGATTGACAATATTGGCAGTGTGAATTTGGCGAAGGTCAAAGCCGAATCGGACGGGCAGTTGAGGCTGGAGACGGAACCCACGGAGGAACCGCCGCGACAGGCGGATTTGTTGGGGCAGGTGTATGAGTATTTTTTGGGTCAGTTTGCTTTAGCGGAGGGGAAGAAAGGGGGACAGTTCTACACACCGGAGGCGGTGGTGCGGGTATTAGTGGAGATGCTTGAACCTTATAAGGGAAGGGTGTTTGACCCCTGTTGCGGGTCGGGGGGGATGTTTGTTCAGAGCGAGAAGTTTGTGAGCCATCACCAGGGGCGGCTGGATGATATCTCGATCTATGGGCAGGAGAGCAATGAGACGACTTACAAGCTCTGTCGAATGAATTTGGCGATTCGGGGGATTGATGGCTCGAATATTCGCTGGAACCCGGAGGGGTCGTTTTTGAATGATGCCCACAAGGATTTGAAGGCGGATTTTGTGATCGCGAATCCGCCGTTTAACGATAGCGATTGGGGCGGGGATTTGTTGCGGAAGGATGGGCGTTGGCAGTATGGGGTGCCGCCGACGGGGAATGCGAATTTTGCTTGGGTGCAGCATTTCTTGTATCACTTGGCTCCGACGGGGGCGGCGGGTTTTGTGTTGTCGAATGGGTCTCTGTCGTCTAATACGAGTGGGGAGGGGGAGATCCGTA
>JBAVRC010000599.1:0-3898 GCA_049694615.1 Thermosynechococcaceae cyanobacterium
CCATAGAACCGTAAATCATCTGGAAAGTTGAAGCATGGCTTACAGTGAATTTACCCTTGACAAAGTGAAAAAAATCTTTGACCTGACTATTGTGGAACAGGTAGATCACTTTGCAGCAGTGCCAGAACGAGAAGCCAGTGATTCTCTCAAAGACATCTTGCGATATAACCTTCCTCTTGCCCTCGCCATTAACACTGAAAAAGCCCGTTCCGAGATGATTATTGCACCGATCTTAATTGAACTCAAAAAGCAACTTCAGCCAAACATTAGCCTGTTTTCAGGAATTGAATTTAACGTAGACCTAGAAAGAGGGTTAGGGGGTGTCTGCGACTTTCTGCTCAGTCGTTCTTCAGAACAATTATTCGTCAGCATCCCCATCATAACCTTAGTAGAAGCCAAAAAAGAAAACCTAAATGCTGGCCTAGGGCAATGTGTTGCAGAAATGATTGCAGCACAACTCTTCAACGAGCGCGAGGGAAACAACATTTCTCCCATCTATGGAGCCGTTACATCCGGAAATAATTGGAAATTTTTAACCTTGAAGCATCAGCAAGTCGAAATTGATTTAACAGAATACTCCCTCAGTCACCTGAATCAAATCTTGGGCATCTTATCGTCTGGATTCCTCCCCTAGTGCCATATCTCTAGTTTTTCTCGATATCAATTTCTACTAGCATTCTTCTCACAAACCTCGAATGCACCCCCTTCAATAAAGTTGATCTTGTGCTTGACTTGATCAATGGCCAGAATTCGCCTTCTCAGCGTTTCTGGATACCCGCGTGAAGTGATTCCCTTGCCATTTTTCCCATTTTTGATAAAACTAGCGCCATTTGCCAGAATACCCCCTCGATTCACCCGATCCTTGATAATCGTCGCAAAAGCAAGCAATTCTAGAGATGTATCAGCCTGGGCGATCGCCCTTCCGGCATTCTCTGGCGTCAATTGAAACCCCATAATGGCATCCACCAGCCACTCAGCACCCAGTGAGCAGGAGCATCAAATCACGCCAACGCTCCATTTGTGGAGCGTTGGCCACATAGGGATGGTTCAATGCAAGCGTTGCTGAGTCAAGCGGGACCCATGATCTATTCTTTCTCTCGATTAGTCATCGCCGTCATGAGACTTTGATGATGGACCTGCTGATAGATCTGGCGAAAGAGGGCCAAGATCCGTTGACCTTCAGACGAGCTAGCGGTTGGCGATGCAGGGCTGTCCGGGAGTGGTAGCGGTCCCAACACATCCAATACCGTATCCTGGGTGGGTGGCGGCGCAATGACCACCAAAGAGGGGTCAAGCTGGGCATCATAGTGCCAAAAACGGTGGTTGAGATCGGGGTAAGCGCAACGCGGTTTCCCTTGCGCTGGAGCAGAATCCGCTGCATCTTCGGCGCGGGAACTGCGGAGCTGTCGCAAAGCATCCATAATTTGCTGTTGGGTGCGGCCCCGCAGTTCAAACAAAATAAACGGATCGCGACTAAAGGAATCGCCCAGTAGATAATAAACCGCCCCAATATGTTTGCAAGGATTTACCGGATCGGGACAGTTGCACCGACTATGAATATCAAACTTGCTGAAGGGAAAGAGGCTCAGCCCGCTCGCTGTAAAGGCATCTTCAATAGCTTGCGGCATTTCCCCAGCCAACAATTTGGCAGCAAAAATAGCTCGCTGGGACAGTTCTTCCACCACATAGTCCCATTGTTCATCGCTAAAGGGATCGAGTCCTAAGGTCACCTCATAGGGTTCAGGGGCCGTGCCTTGCACTTGGGCCATGACTTGCGCCCCCTGGAACGCTAATTGCAGCACTCGACCTTCCCGTGCATAGTTCCGGGCGCGTTTGAGCCGCCGCCGCCACCCGAAAGACTCCAGCACATCGATCCATCGTTGTGCCCACCATTCCCGTTCCGCGATCGCTGGTGCTGGTTCGACTGACATCTCCATTTCCCCTAATGGCCTCGTCAGCATCTTCGCATCTGCGGAGGTTGACGTCCAGGCTACAATGACGGATCAAAGCGCACCATCAATGGGTAGAAGAGGGGTCTCGGTATGTGCGGTATTGTTGGCTACATTGGTCCCAAACAAGCCAGTCAGATTCTGCTGTCGGGTCTAGAAAAACTGGAATATCGCGGCTATGACTCGGCGGGCATTGCGGCCATTTGGGAAGGAGATCTCCATTGCATTCGCGCCAAGGGGAAACTCCATCATCTTGCTGAAAAACTAGAAGCCTGGGATTGTCCGGCCCATATTGGCATTGGTCACACCCGTTGGGCCACCCACGGTAAACCGGAGGAGTACAATGCCCATCCCCACCGCGATGAGTCGGAACGGCTCGCGGTGGTGCAAAACGGCATTATCGAAAATTACCGAGAACTGCGGGAGATGTTACGGCAAAAGGGCTATACCTTTCGGTCTGAAACCGATACGGAAGTAATTCCCCACCTGATTGCCGATCGCCTCAAAGCCTTAGCCGAAAATCCCCCCTCGGATCCATCGTTGTTGTTGCTGACAGCGGTACGCGAGACGGTCCACGAACTTCAGGGTGCCTTTGCGATCGCCGTCATCTCCGCAGATTTCCCGGACGAACTAATTGTGGCCCGTCAACAAGCCCCTCTCGTGATTGGCTTTGGTCAAGGGGAATTTTACTGCGCCTCGGATACCCCAGCCCTGATTCCCTATACCCAAACCATTTTGCCCATGGACAATGGCGAAATTGCGCGGCTGACGCACAAGGGGGTGGAAGTCTATCACTTCAATGGCGATCGCGTCCGCAAGGTGCCCCGGACCCTGAGTTGGAACCCCGTCATGGTGGAAAAACAAGGGTTCAAACACTTCATGCTCAAGGAAATCTACGAGCAACCTGGTGTGGTGCGCACCTGTTTGGAACAGTACCTGGATGAAGCTTGGCAAGCCGGAGACCCCCACAGTCCCGTCCGGCTCGGTTTGCCCGTCGAGGTCTATACCGATCTCGAACAGATTCATATCCTGGCCTGTGGCACCAGTTGGCACGCCAGTCTGGTGGGCAAATACCTGTTAGAGCAAGTGGCGGGGATTCCCACAGCAGTCCATTATGCCTCAGAGTTTCGCTATGCCCCCGCGCCATTGACCCCAAATACTTTGATGATTGGGGTGACACAATCCGGGGAAACCGCTGATACCTTGGCTGCCCTAGAGTTAGAAAAACAACGACGGACCGAGGGAACCGATGCCTACCGTCCCCGTTTGCTGGGCATTACTAACCGCCCGGAAAGTTCCTTGGGTCGAATGGTACCGCACCTGATCGATACCCATGCCGGTATTGAAATCGGCGTGGCAGCCACCAAAACTTTCTTGGCCCAACTCATTGCCTTTTATTTACTGGCCCTCGACTTGGCTTACACTCGAAAAACTCTCAAAGATGAACGCATGGCGGAAATTATTGCCGGACTCCGCCAATTGCCTGCCTTGATTGAGCAAATTTTGGAAAGCCAAGAGCGCTATGTAGAAACCCTAGCTCACCGCTTTTTAGAAACCCATGATTTTATTTATCTGGGGCGAGGCATTAATTTTCCCATTGCCCTAGAAGGTGCCCTAAAACTCAAGGAAATCAGTTACATCCATGCCGAAGGGTACCCGGCTGGGGAAATGAAGCATGGTCCCATCGCGTTGCTGGATGCCAAAGTGCCTGTGGTGGCGATCGCCATGCCGGGAACCGTGTTTGAAAAGGTGCTCTCCAATGCCCAAGAGGCTAAAGCTCGTGATGCTCAATTGATTGGGGTCACCCCCATGAATGAGCAGGACGCCCAGGATACGTTTGATATTCTCTTGCCTGTGCCTGAGATTGACGAATTGTTGTCCCCTGTTTTGACGGCAGTGCCATTGCAATTGCTGGCCTATCACATTGCAGCATTGCGCGGGTTAGATGT
>JBAVRC010000600.1:0-4519 GCA_049694615.1 Thermosynechococcaceae cyanobacterium
GCCAGAATCTGGTCGGGGGTTTTAAGGCGCGGGTTATGGCCGTAGAGGGCTGGGATATCGCAAAATTCGCAGTGAAAGGGACAACCGCTGGAGAATTGCACACTGCCCAATAAATAGTGATTTAGGTTGATTTGATGGTAGGCCGGGGTTGGGAATTCGCTCAAGGGGAGGCGCTCTTGGGTTTCCAATCGAAGTTGCTGAGCGGGCCGTTCCAGATGCTTATCCAGGTATTCGATTAAGGTTTCGTCGGCATCTCCCAGTTCGCCCATCCGCAGGATGTCAAAGTCAGGATAGTACTCCGGGCAACCGGAGACGGATGGCCCGCCGACCACCGTGAGTTTGCCGTAGCGATGGGCGAGGTCGTTAATTTGGTTGATTTGGGGCCGTTGAATATGCATGCCGCTGGTAATCACCACATCGGCCCAGCGATAGTCGGCGGCGGTGGCAGGTTTGACATTTTCGTCAATCAGACGCACGTCCCATTCTTTGGGCAGGTAAGAGGACACTAGCAATAGCCCTTGGGGCGGCATAAAGGCCCGTACCCGCCCGCCAGTGAGCTTGTAGGAGTAATGAAATGTGCCAAAGGAGCGGCTGTATCGGGGAAAGACCAACAAAATCCGCCGATGGTTTTGGGGAACATACCGAGGTTTACCGGGCAGGCTTTCGGGAAGTCCCTTTTTAAGTTCGGTTTTGCTAGCTGTCATCGCGATCGCGTCCTCTACACCAAATTGCAACGTGTTTTCTTACTTTAACCAAAGTTTTCGGGCGATCGCATTGCCATAAAGCGTCCTCGGTCCAATTTGCAATAAGGGAGATCTTGCATTGTGGGGCACGTTGCGGTCGGGTGGATCGGTGGGATCATTCGGAAGACGCAAAAAATCAGTGACAAACACAACTGGGCGATCGCCATTCCACGCAGTTTGCATTTGATCCTTGCTAATCAACGTTGGCGGAACAGCACCGGGGAACCGAGGGGGTAAACGATTCGGTCCACCATCCTTTAGGACAAACAACAGTTGGTAGAAGGTTCCTGATGGTGTCCTGATCCAATCTTGGGGAAGATGCCCGTCATCGAGCAGCGGAATCCGAACGAATTCTTCCTTGCTGCCCATCAAAAGATTGGAGCTGGCGTAACTGCGTAATGAATGAGCTGGGTACAACCGTTTGGGTTGCAAGACAGTCTTAGGTACTTGGATTCCATCTGGATTTAGATAAAAACTCATGGCTCCGGCTGCACCGAGTTCGCGAGATCCCTCAAAAATCCAAAGGGCATTGGACTTAAGGCGATCTTGAGTGGTGGAAACCAGGGTTTTAGAGGAGCGAAAATCTTGAATGGTCTTAAACCCTTGAATCACACAGGTCCAGGAGGTGCCAAAGCCAAACCAGAGTAATACTAGGGCGATCGCCATTTGTTTACGCAGCAAAAACGTTCCACTGCCAATGAACCCCACCCCCACGCCAATCAACTGGACCGTCACAATGGTTTGGACCCCAGGGGTTTGGGCCAGTTCCGGGAAAAATTGAATCATGCGCTGCGGGAGCCAGAGCAAACTCGCCGTAAAAACCACACCCAGGGCTGTCATCATCCAGCCAATGCGGAAGCGGGTCCGCTCAGCACGACCCTGCCAAGCAATATCCCACCAGCGTCCAGCCATCATGGCTAACGGGGGAAGGGCTGGAATGGAGTAGTAATACAACCGCGAGGATAAGGGCAAAAACAAGACGATGGGGAGAGTGGCCAGCACCAAGAGCAACGTGAGGGCATCGGTGTGTTGACGTTCGAGAAGGGGGGCTTGTGGGGAGAGTCCCTTCCGCCAATCGCGAATGGCACTGTTGAGGGCCGGGGGCAATAATAAAATCCAAGGTAAGCACCAAACGGCACTCACCGCTACATAGCCCCAAGGACTAATTTTAGAAATGCTGTAATCCGGTGGCCAGCGGGTATCTAGGGCACGATTAAAGTTTTCATTGAGCAGAAAGTATTGCAGAAACCCAGGATTGGCGCGTTCTACGGCAATCAACCAAGGAATCACTACGGCAAAGGCGATCGCCAAGCCCAACAAGGGCCGAAAAGACCACAGGGTTTGCCAGCGACGTCGGGTAAGGGCGATCGCCAAGCATGCGACAGCCCAAAACACGAGGGCCAAAATCCCCTTGGCTAAAATGGCTAACCCCAAGAGTAAATAAACCGCTACAAAGGCTGAACGGGATTTAGGATTGAGGGTTAAATGCCATAGCCCAAACATCAGGGCCAACAGCAAGGTGCCCAACAACTCGTCAATTAATAACTGATGGGCAAAAATAAACCACCCCACACTCGTACTCAGGAAAACCACCGTGGCGCGACTGGTGATCGCGCCCCAAAGCTGGCGACTCCATAACCCAGCGATCGCCACCCCAACCCAGCCCGCTAGAGCAATGGGTAAACGCGCGGCAAATTCATTGATGCCAAAAATTCGATAGCTGATGGCAATCAGCCAATACAATAGAGGCGGTTTATTGAGGTAAGGGGATCCATTTAGAAAGGGGGTGACCCAATCGCCTCGGAGTGTCATCTCTCGCGCCACGCCGGCAAAGTGACCCTCGTGGGGTTCAAATAACCCATAGTGGCCGATATCGAAGGTTAGCAACACCAGGGCAGCCAACAAAAGAATTCCATCGATGAGGGCAATGCGCTGCCTTGGCTGATCGGGGTGCATAGTCTCCGGGGCAAACGGTTGAGGGGTTTTCTCTTCGAGAGTGTACAGTAGTTCGGATCGGCCCACAAACGTTTACGGGCAAAGCATGGGATAGATTAACGGTCGCTTGATCCAAGGGTCATGGGTGCCCATAGGTGTATAGGTGGGTAAGCTAAAACCGTAGCGGCTCATCCCTAAGCCTTGTGAAATCCAACTTGTGTCAATATGCCTCAAGAAGCACTATACACAGCAACACGATCAATACCGCGTCATCCTGTACTGGATGGCTGGCGAGGGATCAGCATTCTCTGTGTTTTAGCCGCACATCTGTTGCCGCTTGGTCCCAAGTCTTGGCAACTCAATGAAATGATGGCACCGCTAGGAATGTGCCTCTTCTTTGCCCTCTCAGGTTTTTTGATTACCACAACTCTGATTTACCGCCTGAATGTAAAAGCGTTTCTGATCCGACGCTTTTGCCGGATTCTGCCGTTGGCCTGGATGTTTTTGTTAGTGGCACTTCCCTTAACCGCCGCAACGCCGGATGTCTATTGGGCACACTTTTTGTTTTATGCAAACTTCCCGCCCTTCTGGCTAACAGATTTAACCGCACACTTCTGGAGTTTATGCGTCGAAATGCAGTTCTACCTATGGATTGCAGGACTTGTCCTCCTCCTGAAGCAGCGTGGCCTGCTCTTGCTACCAATAAGCTGTTTGGCCATAACCGCAACACGTATTGGTTACGGGGAATTGGCATCAATCGTAACGTACTACCGCGTCGATGAAATTTTGGCGGGGGGATGCCTTGCGCTGGTGTGCAACCAGCGATTAGGCAATTGGCTCCCAAGCATCTTAGGACGCGTCAACCCCTACCTCATCCTCGGATTACTTCTGCTGGCTTGTCATCCGGCGAGCGGAGCGGTGAATTACCTGCGACCCTATCTCGCCGTTTCCCTGGTGGGGGCTACCCTGTATCAAACAGAAGGTCATCCCTCTCGTTGGCTCCTGACGCCGAATCTCGCCTACATTGCCTCTATCTCCTATGCCCTATATATTATTCATCCTTTAGCAGCCCATGGCTGGCTCGGATCGGGAGATGGATGGGTTAAATATGCGAAACGTCCGCTGGTTTTTCTCCTCTCTTTCGGATTTGCACATCTTTCAACTTTCTACTATGAAAAGTGGTGGATCAATTGGGGCAAACAATGGAGTCGTCCTGCTCCCCAGTAGTCGATCTGCCCCATCATTCACCAAGGGTCAATTGGCTTGGAGGAAGCACATGGGCCTACTGCATTCGGTCCAAAGTGCGGTATTGAATGGCTTCTGCCACATGGGTGGCTTGAATTTCTGCGGCTTGGGCTAAATCGGCGATCGTGCGGCTGACTTTGAGAATTCGATCCATCGCCCGTGCCGAAAGTCCCAACCGTTGAATCGCGGCCTCTAAGAGTTGCCGCGAAGCATCGTCCAAGTGGCCCCACTGCCGTAAATGCCGACTTTGCATTTGGGCATTGCAATGCAGGTCCGACTCCCCCTGAAACCGTTCATTTGCCAGGGTTCGTGCAGCTAATACCCGCTCGCGCACCGCCTCGGAGGGTTCCCCTTCGCTGACTTGGGTGAGTTCCGCAGGCTTGAGGCGGTTAACACTGACCTGTAAATCAATGCGATCCATGAGTGGGCCGGATAATTTGGCCCAGTAGGACTCCCGCTGCCGGGGGGAACAAGTACAGTCTTGAATCGTGTCGCCAAAGTAACCACAGGGACAGGGATTGGTACTGGCCACCAGGGTGAACCGGGCGGGAAAAACCACCGATTGTCGGGTACGGGAGATACTGACGAAACCGTCT
>JBAVRC010000601.1:0-2662 GCA_049694615.1 Thermosynechococcaceae cyanobacterium
GGGGATTGGCATTGCTGGCAAAACACCAATCCCGCCAGTGATCGCGGGGCACTGGCGGCACGGGGAGCCAAGTTCCGGTTGCGGCGGAGCAGGCGATCAATTTGAGCGGCTTCTTCTGGAGTCAAGATGGGGGGATGGGTTCCGGGTAAAGTGTCCTGGTTGCGGTAGGCTAAATTGCCGCGATAGACCGGATTGGTGAGCCATCGGCGTCCGGTGGAGACGGAAACTTTTTTGCCATGTTTTTGCCCAATGTAGCGGACGGCCCCCCGCAAGGATCCGTAGAGTAAAAACTGATCGAAGAAGTCACGCAGGACTGGGGTGACGCTGCGATCAATGACATAGCGATCGCGACCGCGACGGTAGCCGTAGGGCGCACGACCAGGGGGCGGCAATCCCTGGAGTCGGTTGCGGGCATGTCCCTGGCAAATTTGACGGCGATGCTGCTGTTGTCGGATTGCCTGCAATAGGGTCAATAGTTCGAGATTGAGTCCGGCGGGCAATGGATCGGGATTGGTGGGGGACTGGTTAAGCGTTGAAGCTGCACAAGTAGGTTGATTCGTAGGGTGTGGTTGCTCCAGGGCCACCACGGAGATGCCTAAAGATTGAAACTGGGTTAAACATTGGGTGACCGCCGTAACTGTGGTGCCCAGTTCTTCAAGGCGACGCAGAATAACATAATCAGGGGGAGACTGGGTGACCTGTCGCAGCAGGGTTTGTAATTGCGATCTCCGGGGGTCAATGTCTTCGTAGATTTGGTCTAGTTTCCATCCCCAAGCGGCAGGGTCTGGGCGGGGTTCCCAGGTGGGGTCATAGTAGAGGTAGGCGATCGCACGCATCACGTTGGTCAGAGAACAGGACAAGTTTTGTAGAGGAGATGCGGCGGCAAAATGGGTTCGGGGCTCTTGGCAGACGGCCCTTTGTCATGTTACATTAAAGCACTATGCCTAGGTTCACCCTGGGTACAATAGTGGGTCGCTAACTCAATGGTAGAGTACTCGGCTTTTAACCGATTAGTTCCGGGTTCGAATCCCGGGCGACCCATTTTTTCTCATGGCTTGAAGACTCAGAACTGAGTTGAGATTTGAATTCAAAAATTTTCTGCTGAGTGCTAATGTATTCTAGGTTTATAATAAATATCAAAATCATTCAAAATCAGAGAAACTATTGGGTCGATCCCTGAATCTAGGTTTAAGCAGTCTAAGTTAGAAAAATCTATCTTTTTCAAGACCTCGCCGAGAGAGGCATGTTCAGAGGATATTTTGTACCTAAAGTCATATCGAGAAAATTCTTCTGCAAAAATTTTCTTCACATCATAATTGACTTTTATTTTGAGGAAGAGTAATTTTCTTTCCCTCGGCTTATTCGACGACTTCAATAATCCATATTTTAATCGAGCTTGTGGAGGAGATTTCCTTCGCTCGTAGACTAGCCCATCGCTTATGGCATAAGAAGCAATGTTTTCGGCGTAATTTATCCCTATCGTATTAGATCTCAATATTGAACATTCGTGTGTATATTTTTCTCTTGAATTCTTCCTGTATTCTAAGTACAACAGAAATAATTCATCAACCTTAAGGTTAAACTCCTCAGCCAAATATTCTGCCTGATTTTCAGGGAAAGAACTATTTTCAATATACTGAAATAACTTTTTTAGAACTGCTTGATCTCTTGTCTCTATCACGCTCATTACTGTTGTTCCATTTTTATTAAGTTTTTTGATATTGAAAATGTATCAAAACTTATCGTCGCGTATTAATTTCGTCAGACGATGTATTGACTAACCCTAAAAGCAGATTATGAAATATCTGATTAAGATGCTTCAATCACGGGTTCTTAATTTAATTTATAGCCAATGCAAACCTAAACCCTTTCTGGAAAAAGCGCTTAGACAATGCTTATATCTACAATGAACTGTGCCCTGCTATACCATGATAGCTTCATGATGTTGACCTGTCATGTCAGCGTGCCAACTGTAAAAGATCTTTATAAAAATCATCCGACCTTTGCTCGGACTGAAAAATTTGTAAAAGGCTGGTTTCTGGGTTAAGTCGCGTGCGGATTAATGCCGCATTGTATTTGCGGTCCTAGAAGCTTTTGCGAAATTTGGCCTGTAAATCCTCCAATGTAGGCTGAGACTGGCGATTTTGAACGACTTTTTGGCTTGATCTCGGCGGTTGCGGCTGCGATCGCCCTTCAGGGCTTTGACGCATGGATAACCCAATGCGCTTGAGCGCCTCATTCACCTCCAACACGGTTACCTTCACCACCTGTCCCACTTTCACAATTTGCTTCGGGTCCGACACAAACTGATCGGCCAACTGGGACACATGGACCAACCCGTCTTGATGCACCCCAATATCCACAAACGCGCCGAAGTTGGCCACATTCGTCACCACCCCTTCCAGGACCATCCCCACCCGCAGATCCTTCATTTCCGTAATGCCATCCTGAAACGTGGCGTACTTAAATTCCTCGCGGGGGTCGCGTCCCGGCTTTTCTAATTCCGACAGAATATCCCGCAGGGTGGGTTCACCCACGGTTGCCGTGGTATAGGGAGCCAGGGACTTGCCCTTGAGTTGGGTGGGAATTTGTGGAATTTCCGTCAAAGGAACCCCTAGATCCTTCGCCATGCGTTCCACCACGGCGTAACTTTCCGGGTGAA
>JBAVRC010000602.1:0-1906 GCA_049694615.1 Thermosynechococcaceae cyanobacterium
GTATCGGACTGGGTGAGTTCAGCCAGTTCTTGGGCAAATTGTTCTTCGGCATGTTGCCGCAAAACCGCGACGGTTTCAGGGACGGGGGTTTTGGTGGCGGCGGCTTTGGCTTTGGGGGGCATCCTTAAAACTCCAAGTTGAAATCCATGCGGTTAGGGCGTGCGATCCAATCCGGTGCGGTTTGCACAATTTCTCATTCTTAAGGATGACCCATATGTTTACGGCTTTGATCGCGCTGGATTAAAGTGAAGGCTAAGGCAACGGGTCAGATCAATGATAAACACCATCGCCCTCCCCATGACGCTGGAAATATTTCTCAGCAGCCCAGAAACGCAGCCGGCTTCAGAGTTTATTAACGGCAGTATTATTCAAAAGCCGCAGCCTCAAGGAAAACATAGTCTGATTCAGACCACATTTTGCGAACAGGTGAATCAAGCCGCTAAATCGCAAAAAATAGCTTGTGCCTTTCCAGAACTGCGCTGTGTATTTGGTGGCGATGCGATTGTTCCTGAGGTTGCTGTTTTTCGTTGGGAACGCATTCCTCGTAATCTTTCGGGTCAAGTGGCGGATCGGTTTGAACTTCCTCCCGACTGGGCAGTTGAAATTCTTTCCCCAGACCAGAGCCACAACAAAGTATTGGAGAAATTGCTCCTTTGCTCTCGCCATGGGACTGAATTGGGCTGGCTGATTGACCCTAGCGATGAAAGTATTTTGATTGTTTTGCCAGAACAACGCGTTCAACTTCTCAGAGGTTCGAGTGTTTTACCCGTCCTGAGTCATCTTCCCTTAGATCTCACAGTGAAACAAGTATTCGACTGGCTAACGCTGTAACAGTTGATTCTCTATTCTTCTGATAAGAATCTTTAAGACGATCAATTAACACCTCCAGATACCAATTAATGCCTGGTATTTCGGGGCTGACGGTCTATCTCAGATTTAAGCTGAGCAATCAAATCATTCAGCGCTACAGTAAATGCCTCAAGCTCTTGACAAGCAGGCTGTGCATTTTTTGTATGCCGTTGTCTAGTCTCTAGATTGGGAACTTTGGCCTGATTATTGATCATAAATTTCAATTTTCTGGGAGAACAATTGCCCCTCGCATTTGTTGACGAAACCGTAAGACTTTCCACAAGGGTTCAAAGTCCTGGGTCTGCAACTGGGGATAGGTCGATTCAAGGGTATCCGTCCCAGTCTTGATCACATCGGGATGCAGGAAATAGGCCATCTTCCGCAACGGGTAGGCAACCGACCAATCGGCTTGGGACCGAGATTTTTTTTGCGGATTTCGGGTCGCCGCAAGAAATTCTTGAGCTGTCTCTAGCACCGCTTGACTCAGATCCAAGGACCAAGGGGTGGGCAAACAACTCAAAATTTCCAGTTGCGCCCCGCTCCAGACCGTTGGCTGAAGCCACTGCAAAACCCAGTCCTGTTGTGCTGTCGGCGAGCGTTGCACTAACAGGCTACCCAGAGCTGGCCAGGGCAGTTTCCATCGCCCCTGCTCCACTGTTTGAACCGACCATCCTAAAAGGGCTTCGCTCCATTCCGAATTGGCTTGGCGTTGGGCCGCTAAGAGCCAGCCATGCGTTAATGCATATTCCCATTCGTGGTTCGTTGTAGCAGACAACAACTGTGCAGGCGTGCCAGCTTCCGCCCAGACCGACAGCGGCGCAAAAGCAAGCAATTGCATCAGTAATCCCGCCCGATGGCCTTGTTTAGAAAACATATCGCGATTGAACAGCCCAGCGGAAAACATGTCCTGAATGGGGCGTAGCGCATCTAAGCCGTATTGTTTCCAATGCGGATCGGCGGGATTGGGGAGTGTTACCTCCAGTTCCAGTTTGTCCGACCCCGTTTTGACCTGTACATAGTCCTTGACCTGCAACGCCATCTGCTGGCTAAATTGCGA
>JBAVRC010000603.1:0-3983 GCA_049694615.1 Thermosynechococcaceae cyanobacterium
ATCGACAATCCGAATTGCTTGCAGGACAGCCAAGGCATTGGCTGAAAGTTGATAACCCTGAGGAGCTGGGGTAACAATCCCTTCTTCCATCCACTTGCCCAATTGGTACCAAAAGCCGAGTTTGATATTCACTGACCAGGTGGCGTAGATGCGGCAGATGGGTCGATCCGTCCGACTGGCCAGGTCACGCATTAATTGCGCCTGCTCACTAAAGCTCATCAGCTTGATTTGGCTGAGTGTGCTGCTGGCAAATTGCATATTGACAGGGTCGGGGGTTGCAATTGAGAGCGTCTTCCCCATTTCCAGGTAGGCAAACCAGATCAGCGCCAATTTGTCTTCGACCCCCAGTTTGTTAAATCGGGCAATCGTGGCTGGCACCACATCCGCAGCCAGCGTTTCGGGGAAAATATTGCGAGCTGACTCAATGGTAAAGGACATCCCTCTAGACTCCATGAACGGACAATGAGCCTAATTTTACACTACTTTACAAAGTCTGGAAGTCTCCTACACCAATGATTTCGATTGGTATTGTTGATAGTCGAGTTAAGTTATTTGAGTAGCTCAATAGGGGGTTAAATGATTACAATTGTTCATAAAGGGTTGACCTCAGCAATCAAACCCTAGCTTTTCGCCACTGATAGCTAAATTCCTTACTACTCTCACTATTTTGCGCCTCTGGGTCAGCGCATGTCTGTGTACTGCCCGAGCCAGCTAACGGCTTGCGGTTTACCGGATGGCGAAACATTTTGCGTTATAACCAAAAGCGAACGATCCGTTCCGCGCGCAGCCGCTTGTTGTGCTGCTGTGTATTGAGTTTTATGCGAGATTTTGGGGATTCAGACTATCGCGCTGACGCTGCCACCGACGATTTGCCAACCGTTTTCACCGTTCCGCCAAACCCTCATGTAGCGGTAATCGCCCGCAAAGTCATTGCCCAAATACGTGCCGCTTAAGAATATTTTGGCCGACACAAGAGCAAATTGTTCACTCCAAACCCGGATTTCTAAGTCTTTGGGCACAAATTCGTGGAACTGTGTGCCGCCCGTGCGATGTAGCTCCAAATCCATGGATTTAGTTGCCAACTCACCCGTTGGCCCCGCGAACAGTAGGTCATCTGCAATCAGCAAATCCAATTCGGCCACGTCTGAGGCGAGCATTGCGGCGTAAAGTCGTGCTTCACATTCGCGGATTTGGGTTTCGATTCCTGGATTCATATTTTTCATTATGATACAGGCAGTCAGACTGGATGCAGTCCAATGGTCTCAAATTGTGCGATCGCCCATAAAATAATCCACTCACCCATATATTCAGCCAGCACTAACATTTTGAGTGACTTGATAAAAGGCGATCGCCCCACACCCTCAACAACAAAACACTACAATCGCAGCCAAAAATCCTCACCACCTAAACTTGGAAACAAAGAAAACTAAACAAATAACTAGAAAATTCTGTCAGATCTCAACAATTCAATTAAGCAGCTACCAATATCTTTACAATGTACTAAGATCTTTTCCTGGTCCACTCCAAGTTAATTTTTGGGTATGGCTAGAGTGTTTGAAATGTATACGTATTATTTTTTTGCAGCAGCCAAACATTCTCTTTTGCTGCACATTTCCCCTTTAATCCGCCAGGAACATTTGCGCTTACAATAGGAGTTAACTGATAACTATCTCTATAGTGTTGATTTATTTCCTCATTACTAATTGAGAAAGGAGGACCTTCCATCAAACTTTGGTCGTATTCATAGCAAATTAGCAACTGAGGTGCTTTATCGGTAATCTCCATTAAGTGCGCTGTGTATCGATTGCGCATTTCTTCGGGCAGAGCCACTAATGCTGCCCTATCATAAATTGCATCGACTAAGCCAAGCATCTTTCTATACAAATGAAATATATCGCCAACAAATATATCTATATTTTGTGCGCTGTAATGATCTACCGTACCAACTTCTAATATTGTTGGTTCCACTCCAAGCTCCATAAATAATTGATCGATGGCTATTTTGCTCAATTCCGCTCCAGCAACACGATAGCCATTAGAAAGTAGCCAGGGAATATCCAGAGTTTTACCGCACAATGGTAAAAATATGCGGCTGCCATTTACTAAAGAAAGCTGTTTGAAATATTTGACCATGAGTGGATTAACTTCACTTTCGTGGAAGGCAATATCATTGTTACTCCACCTTTGGTGCCAAAAACTTGCCTCCATAATAACTCCTTTAGAAATTCACTTACACCTAAGGGCGTGGGCTTCAGCGGTGGTATGAATTTTCGAGTCAGCACCAGAGTGTTGAGGCCATCCGCTGCAAAAACTGATTAGGCAACTGATAAACGTTTGATCTCTATTTCCCCGACTGCTTGCTCTGCCTGCCGCAAATCGTACTGCATTTGCTGATTGAGCCAACTTTCAGGAGATGTATCAAAGGCTTTCCCCAAGCGAATTGCCATTTCGGGACTAATACCTGCCCTACCGTTTAGGATGGCCGATAGTGTTTTCCGACTGACACCCAGTGCTTCAGCAGCTTCGGTCACAGTCAGATTCAACGGCTCGATACAAAGTTCCTTAAGAACTTTACCGGGATGTGGCGGATTATGCATTTTCATCAGTGGTAGTCCTCAAGATCAACATCACAAGCATCAACACCGTCAAAGGTAAACGTGATCCGCCAGTTTCCAGATACTCTCACTGTCCAGGTTCCTTTACGTTGCCCCGCCAACTCATGAAGCACCAATCCAGGCAATGGTACGAATTTTTGAATCATCATCAGAGTTTTGAGGCCATCCATTGCATTCCTCAGGGACTATGTTGGGTATTTTTCATGAGATTCAAAACTTCCTCCAATGTTAAATCTTTGTATAAAGTATCCCGTTCTTCTGTATAGTTCCCGTAACCTGTTGAAAATTGGCTCAAAAACCGAATTGTGTTTGCAATACCTATTTCTTTAGATAGTATTTCAATTGCATGCTGAGTAATTTGACTTAAAGGTTGTATCTGCGTGGTCATCATCCGATCTCCATAATCATTTCAAGAGGAGAAACAACTTTAGTAAATGCAGTATTAGCTTTTTTAGCTCGTCTTAGAAATCTATCATCACATGTACAAAAATAGTCTGATTTTGCCTCAATGGAAGAAGCTAAATGAAGTGAATCTAATGGCTTTATGCCTAAATCCACAAATATTCTCGCTTGTTCTTCGATAGATTGACTAATTGGAATAAATAAACCTGCTTTCGAGAGAACTTCCATAATATAAGTTTTTCTGACTGGCAGAGTAATTTGCTCAATTTCAAATATTAAAGCTTGTGAAGAAACTAACTCAACCTGTCCAGATTCCAGCATATCAATAAAATTGAGAATTGCTTCAGCTTCAACGGCTATTCGAGTTTGTGTTTTAGAATCGAGCGGGCGCTGTAAACTACACATATCAAGATAAATTCTCATGAATTAAAATCCACGGTGCAAAATTAATTCTAGCTCCTATCACTCAAACACCTAACGGCTTGCGCATCACCGGACGGCAATAATATTTGCATCATAACCGATATCGTGTGCTTCCGTTCCGAGTACAAGCGCTTGATTAGATACTCTCATCGAAGTAATCGTTATCAATCTTTTTCACTGGGTACATCGACACAGTTGATACGCCAACGTCATTTTCAATCATCAAACTAGTTAGCTGTTCACCATCAATTAGGACAATCTTGCTTCCAATTTGAGATACATAGTTTCGAGCATCATCGGTAAATCTAGATGTCGTGATAAAAATCCCCTTGTTTGCTCGCTGTGCTTGAAGCGCACCAGCAAATTGCATAACGTCAGGTCTTCCTACAGGTGTGTTATCCCAACGCTTAGCTTGAATGTATACGACATCAAGACCTAATTTATCGGGATAAAGCTTAAAGCGGGACAATGAGTGGGATTGATTGTATAAAAGAAAACCCTGCGCCAGAGCGCAAGGTAGCTTATCGTAACCTTGATGAACTA
>JBAVRC010000604.1:0-2586 GCA_049694615.1 Thermosynechococcaceae cyanobacterium
TGTTGCGTCCCAATCACTTTGGGGGATCTTTTCGCCCCCTAGTTCGATCTCCTTGTTCATGACTGTCACTCTATCAGAGACCGTCTCCTACAATCCTTAATTTTCGTTACCCCCTGGGTCGATTACCGATGCTCCTGCCATGCTAGGCATATTAGAAGGGGGCGATCGCGCCGCCCATACTTTTGAATTTCCTTGATCAAAAAAGGTGTATATCCCTCAGGATTAAGGTGTCCACCATAGGCCAGTTTGCCCCCTGCAACCAATACGCAACGAGCAATTTCCCCAAGTGCAAGGCGGAAATGAGCTTCAATCAGACCCAATCTTTTTAGATCGGGACTGTCTGAAACTGATATCCCAACTCTGACTCCAGTAAGTGCATTTGGCGGAAGTAAAATGGTCATAACTATATCTCCTT
Organism: Thermosynechococcaceae cyanobacterium; assembly: GCA_049694615.1. Classification (GTDB taxonomy): domain Bacteria; phylum Cyanobacteriota; class Cyanobacteriia; order Thermosynechococcales; family Thermosynechococcaceae; genus JAAURS01. The sequence goes on from JBAVRC010000604.1 coordinate 416, forward strand.
CAGCCGCCACGTGAGGCAAGAATTCTAGGCGTCAGAATATCAAGCTGACTTTGTGGCTTCCCAAACTTCAGTATTTGCTTTAGTACTGCACCTTCTTCAGCTCCAAGGGGCGGATCTGGATGTAAAACTCTCAAAACAGCATTGTCTGAACGTAGAGCTACTTCATTTTGCTCCAGCCAATGAATTAGTGTTGTTGGCTCAGGCGCGTTAGATGCCCACCAATCAATCCCCAAATCGGCTTGTGTATCTTGGGAAAGTTTGGATTGCCAGCGCCAAAGCTCGCGTCTTAGACATTCATCCACAAGCAAATTAAGGCCATTCAGAATTCCTGAGTCAATCCAGGAATTTGAATTTCGTTGGACTCGAACCCGTGGAACATGATCCATCAGGAATGAGCCGCGCGCCTCTCTACGTCCTAAAGCATCAAGCACCACGATAGGCATTCCCTCACGTTTGGCAATCAGCATTTCGCGCTGACACCATTCCCGACTGGAATAGAGATCGGTACGAAGAACCAGCATTGCACTTGTTCCAGCGCGCATACGCAATTCTTCATCCCAATCACGCCCAGGCTGTAAGTCTTGAGCATCAAAGAAACTAGCCAGCCGAGTGTGTGAAATGATCGAGCGAACACGCTCCACTAATTCATGCACTTCTCTTTCTTCATCTGGTGACTCACGCTTTGTATGACTTATAAAAATTGTCAATCTCTCTTGCTGAGAATTGGCAAGCTGTGTAAGCGCTTGAGCTAGGTCTCGAAGTCGTAGATCTTTTTCTGGTTCATAAATGGTTGTGGATCCCGATGCCGCAATGCGCTGATAAGCATTGAAACAATTACCCAACTTGGTTTGATCAGTGGCATCTAAATTAATAAGAAGTGGGAAAATGCCTACCCGTTTAGGAGAAGCTTTTTGAGCATTGACGATTTGCGTTACATAGTTATGCCAAGCTCCAATGCCTTCTTCAACAGCAGCGGCGAATTCAATATCAAGGACAGGAACAACAGCTGTAATTTGTGATGGATTAATCCCGTTCGTAGGTTGTGTTTCTGGAAATGGTATCGGTCTTGGAGCATCATCATTGGTACGCCAGCCTTCTGATCGGATATAAATTTCAACCCCACTCCCGATTAATCCAGAGAATGCATTGCCTTGAAAATGATTCAGGAACTCATGTGCAACAGTCTGTCCTGCGGCGTCTTTGGGGTGCCAAACGACATAAATTTCAAGAACTGGAGGTAGCATCTCTTAGAACCTGTTTGAAAAGTTGTCCGGTTCAGTCTAGAGCCAGTGTAACGCGGCAGTTGTAGAGTAAAAGGGTCTATAGGAAGACCCCACAATGATACGACCAGCATATGATACAGACCTCACTGATGCCCAGTGGGAAATTCTCAAACCACTGATTCCAGCGGCAAAATCCGGAGGACGACCCCGTAGCCTCGATATACGGGAGGTGCTCAATGCCATTTTTTACCTACTCGCCAATGGGATTAAATGGCGAGCGATGCCCCATGACTTGCCCAATTGGCAGAGCGTATACACCTATTTCCGTGCTTGGGAGGCGGATCATACTTGGGAGATGCTCAATGAGACTTTACGCACACAAATTAGACTCAAAGCCGGACGTAATGCGCAACCAAGTGCGGGCAGTGTGGATAGTCAATCGGTGAAAACGGCCAGTGGTGGTGAGGATATCGGCTTTGATGGGGGCAAGAAAGTCAAAGGTCGTAAACGCACTATTTTGGTGGATACGATGGGTTTGTTGTTAGGCGTGTGTGTCCATAGTGCTGGACGCTCCGACCATGCAGGAATGCTCCTATTGGCGACCTTTTGCGCTTCGCTGTGGCAGTCTCTCCAAGTGATTTGGATCGATAGTACTTTTGCAGGCAAGGCTTTTATGGCCTATATTGCACAGGAATTTGGGTGGAAGTTGGAGCACCTCAAACGCACCGACAATGAACCTGGGTTCCAAGTCATTCCCAAGCGCTGGGTCGTTGAACGCACGTACTCATGGTTTGGTCACTATCGGCGTTTGAGTAAAGATTACGAATTTTTACCGACGACCAGTGAAATGATGCTCTATGGGGCTATGGTACATTTGATGGTTCGTCGATTAGAGCCTAAAACTAATGCTGGGTAGCCTGTCTCATAACTTTTCAAACAGGTTCTTAG
>JBAVRC010000605.1:0-2375 GCA_049694615.1 Thermosynechococcaceae cyanobacterium
TTTGCCTCTCGTAAGGCCAAGGAGACGTTCTTTAATCAGTTTTTCTTCTCACGGGTTAGAACGGTCTCCTCCTCTGCCTGAATCCCTTTGCTGTAAGGAGTTGGAATAGATGTGTCCGTCAGTCAGGTCATCGTCTGTGGTCCCCAGGTGCTTCATCCACACCTTCTTTTGGTTTTGATCAAGCTTGGCCACCCAGGCATCTGCACCCCCAAACACGACCTTAGAGTTTGGGCTGTGGGGTGTGCTTCCCATTGAATGCGGGAAACCCTCAAATTTATGGTGTGGCAGGGGTTCACGGGTCGGCGACTCCGCATTCAACCGCATTGGCGCAATCATTAAACCAGCGATCAGGCAGGTACTCACCCCAATCCATACCGGGCGTCTTATGCTGAGGCGTTTGGTGTTGTTCTGAAATTTATTTTGATACATATTACTTTTTTAATTTTGATAAAATTATAGGATATGTTTTGGCTTGAAGGTTTAAGAATGGGTAAATGTTATTAAACTTTACCAAGAAAAATTGGATACTTTAGGCACTACAACCCTTTGGGATGGGTTGGGGTTAGATTGCAAGGATATCGGCTAGATGACCGCACAGCATTGCATTCTGGTCTTCAGTCCCGATGGTGATCCGCAGCTTGTCGGCAACCCCCACCACATTAAAGTGCCGGATCAAGATCCCCCGTGTCTTGAGGGTCTGTTGCAGATCTAAAGCCGAAATACGTGGCGGCTGAACCATTAAAAAGTTGCCGTGGGAAGGCCAAACGCGAAAGTCAAGTTGTTCCAGGGATTTTTGTAGGGCTTGACGCGATCGCAAAATCTTCACCACATTACGGTTTTTATGGTCCTGATCGCGAATTGCCGCCGCCCCAGCTAACGTGGCGATCGCATCAACCGCGTAACTGTCCTTGATTTTGTTGAGATCTTGGATGAGGTTGGGATGGGCGATCGCAAAACCCAACCGCAGTCCGGCCAAGGAATACCCTTTCGACAGAGTTCTGAGAATGACCACGTTCTCGTGGGTTTGGGTTAAGTGCAGGGCATGGGTATCGGTAAAGTCCACATAGGCTTCGTCGATGACCAATAGCCCCCGCAATTCAGCCGCCAGAGCATCTAAGGCATCAATGGCAATCCGATTGCCTGCCGGACTATTGGGATTGGCCACAAACGTAACCGCCCCCTGAGCGGCACTGAGGGCTGGGGCCGGAAAATTAAACGCCTCATCGTAGGGAATTTCAACCGCCTGTGCCCCTTGGAGTTGGGCTAACGTGCGGTACAGCACATAGCTCGGCATGGGATAAACCACCGTTTCGCCCATCTCGACAAAGGCCCGCACAATCAGGCTGAGCAATTCGTCGCTGCCATTGCCGACGAGGATTCCCTCCGGGGGGATCTGGAGCACCTCGCTAGCCGCTTGGCGGAATTGTTTTGCCGTGGGGTCGGGATAGCGCCGCAGCCATTCCCCATCGAGGGTTTGGAGCGTTTTAAAAACCGCTGGGGAGGGGGGATAGGGATTTTCGTTGGTGTTGAGTTTGAGAACCGCACTACCCGGTGGAGGTTGTTCCCCTGGGGTGTAACCAGACAGCGATCGCAGGTGTTGGCGCAAAAAGGTCATGTGGCCGGGGCCAGTCAACGAAACAAGGACTGATCGATAAAAAAGTTGGGGTAGCAGGTGGAAAACCGCAACATCGCCACTATATCGCGTTCCTCTGTCTGGAGGAGGGTCGTTTCTGCCATGGGTTCTTCTGCGTTGTGTGGGACAGTCGATGAGACCAATGGTTTTTCCGCTTTGTCGAACAGATTTGCCTGTTGCATGTCGGTTCTCCCTGACGTTGTTAAGCTTATGATCCAATATTTCTCGGTTTGGAATTGTGCGCTGTAACCTAAAGTGATGTGATTTCAATCACGGTTAAATCAAGGTTAAAGTTTGCGTTTGGAGTCGCTCTGGTTATGCAGATATCCCTCAAACCGCTTCAGGTGGCTGGCCTCATCAACCTTGCCCTGTTTATCGCGGGCCCTGCGACACAGGGCGCGATACTGCAGTCAACGGTAAACTATGCACCGCTATCCGGCAAAATTTTGAACCCGGAACGCGGATTCCATGGCAACATCGACTTAATGTCTGAGCGCGATTTTACAGCGATACGCAGGGAAGGCTATACGATCGCCCGAACCTATGTGCGTTTGGATGATTTTCGCGATCGCCCTTTATCCACAGCCTTTTTACAAAAGCTGGACCGCCAATTGAACTTGTTGCAGCCAGCAGGCATCAAGGTTGTTTTACGCTTTAGCTATAACTTTCCCACAGGGCCGTTCACCAAGGCTCCCGATGCCCCTCTACCTCTGGTATTGCAACATATTGACCAACTCAAGCC
>JBAVRC010000606.1:0-2000 GCA_049694615.1 Thermosynechococcaceae cyanobacterium
GAAGGGATGCTCCGCCGCGAAGTAGAGATGATACATCCGCTGGAATTCGGTATGAAAAAAATTCAGGGCGGGCAATAACCCCAGTTCGGCATCCGCATCCCCATCCATGAGGTTATCAATCATGCGGATATAGTAGTAGCCATTGGCGGTTGAATAGGCTAAATCGGTTTGGAACGGCACATTGGGATCTGCCTGTAGCGTCTTTTCCACCCACCAAGGCAGCAGAAACATGGGAAACGCCACGGGGTGCAAAAAGTAATCGGCGGGCTGATGGGTGCCTGATAATTGCTGCAGCCATTTCTGCACCCTTTGAGCCATAAACGGCGCGGTTGCCGTCATTGTGGTATCAATCCGAGTGACGGCTTGCTCAATGGCTTGCCGCAGGGCTGAGTCATACATGAATCAAAACGGTCCTCTGTATTGCAATAGGGTCTAGTTTTTATTGAACAGGATATGGGCAACGTTTACGGGGCTAATTGCCCCAAGGTTGCTAGGGAATAGCTTTGGATCTCGCTTTTCGCCTCTGAACCCAATGCGTCGCGTCTCACAATTAGGCGATCGCCTGCTACCCAAAAATTCACATGGCTGTGGTCTAGCTTGGGTGTACGCCATTGCAATTGCCCTGTGGTTGCATCAAAAACCTCGACCCAGCTGTGATTTTGGACATCGACGATAGAGCCAGTGCTCCCCATAGAAGCCTTATAGATGGAATTCCCTCGAAGCGCAACTGGCCCTCCTGGATTCTCATTCGGTGCCAACGTTATCTCTCTTAGACTCTGTCCGGTTTGTTTGTCCAAAACCACAAAGCGCGTGCTACTCTTGGCGCTGTTGTCGAGGATAAAGACCTCTCGCTCATTGGCCAGGGCTGGATAAGGCCCTAACATCCGATGGGTCCAGCGTTCCTGGCCACTTTTGAGGTCGAACGCCTTCACCCAACCCTGATTTAAACCAGCGCGATCTTCGGAATAGACCGAAGCGTAGACCGTATCGTCTAACACCTTTGTCTCTATCTCAGCCTTCGTATTCCAGCGCCAGAGTACTTTCCCTGTGGTGGCATCTAGGGCGGTCAGTTGATAGCTGCGGTTGCTCGCAGGACCGTAGATCAGGATGGGCAACATCACAACCCCGTTTTTGACAATGCCAGTTCGATTGGAAACCTGGCTATAGGAAGGTGTTTCAAAGCTCCAAAGAACCTTGGTGGCAGTCCGGGCCGAGATTTTGTTACGGTCTGATTCGTAACCTCGCTTAACATAGCTATTGAGAATAAACGCCCCTTGAGAAACACCAATGACCTCGAAAAAGTCGGGATCTTCAATAGGCATCGTGGACAGAACTTGACCCGTTTTGGCATCCAAGGTCATCAAGGTCTTGGGATCGTCTACTACGCTCATAACACCAAAGTCGCTGGCGTAGATCGTATTGTTTTCAGCCCCATAGAGGCTAGCAATGGGGCGACTACTTTTCCACTGGGGTTTGCCAGTGGCAAGATCGAAGGCGTGCAGGAAGGTGGTCTGGCCTTTCGCCTCCTTTCTCGCGACGAGGAGTTGGCTCTGATGGATCAGTGGATCGTCATAGGTTTCAAGGGCCACGGACCAATCCGGTTGACGGGTCGGGGCGGTTGTCAGGGGTTGTCCGGGGATGGATGGTGCATCGGGTTGGGGACCCCCTTGAGCCAACCCGACGATCACCAAGGAAGTTCCGCTTAAGGTTGCGGCGATTGCCACAACCCAGTTCAGATGCAACCGTTTAAGCCAATACATGACTATTCCTTGCCCATTGGGCCGCTAGGTCTTTATCAATCCTATGCTCTTGAGTCATGAAAACGATTGCGATCGTCCGTCGGAAAGGAGAGGTTGGCAAATCGACACTTAGGATCGTGGATTAAATAACATCCAGATTTTTGCTGGCGGTTGAAACCGCGCCTACAAGAACGATGTCCGCCTGCGCGGACTAGGAGTGGATTTCAACCCGCGCAGGCGGGTTTTGTTCTTGTAGCCGCG
>JBAVRC010000607.1:0-10238 GCA_049694615.1 Thermosynechococcaceae cyanobacterium
ACCTAGTTCTATTAACCGTTTTCTCCAATGCTCACTGATCGGTAGAAAGAAGTCCCCCTCTGAAAAAAGCTCCGAATAGACGCGATCGCCAGCCTCTGCCAGATAGTGACTCATATCGCGGCCATGAAAAGTGGTGTAGAGTTTCCCGCTTATTGCTCCAATTTGGCGCAATTTTAATCCCAAGATACCATTATTGCCAAAGTGGCATTGAATGACATCATAGTGGGGACGCCTTTGAATAAATGGAACAGTGGCATAGAACAATCTGAGGGAAGAGGCAAGTCTGTAGTGTCTAAATATATTCAGTGATCTTAATATTATTATTGGATCCTTCAAGAAATTAATAAAAATTAATAATACGAGTTTGAGAAAACGTATTGGATATAAATTAGGGATATTAGGATAGTAATAGACATTTTCAAGTAATTGATATTGATCAATTTTTGAGTGTATTTTAGTAGATGATTTTGGCCTAGTTGCATAAATATCGATTTGACATCCTTGCTGTAACAATCCTGTAATTTGATCAAGAATAAATGTTTCTGACAAGCTAGGAAAATCTCCAATCAAAAAAGCAATTTTCATGGTCGTTTATATTTTATGAAAAAATTTTCTAAAACATCTCTTTTGATAATTTTTCCAAGTCAAAAATTTTAACTTCTTTTGTCGGTGACTTTGACTAATACTAATATTTTGCACTTTTAGTAAAAAAATATATGCTACAGTAGCGGATCTAAGTTTGTTTGATACAGTCGACTCTTGACTAGCAACAGGTTTAAATAAAAATTTTTTGACAGTCTTGACTTAAGAATCCTCCAGATTTTCTAAATCATATTAGTCCTAATTTAGGATATCATTCTTGATGATGTTTATTTTGCACTAGATTTATTATTTCTAAGAATTTCTTTGATTTCAAGCAATTGAGAGTATTCTTGTTTTAATGCTGGTAATATATTTTCACTTATATTCGATAGGTTTTCTATAAAATTGTCTAGTTTTGGTATTAGCAGCTCTGATCTAATTTCTTCAATGTCTATTGTCCACTCTTCCATCTTTAATTTTTTAAATAATTCTGTAGTTTTGAATTCATAAGCTATTGGAAGCACAGGGGTTCCGCTACTTAATGCTAATATGGCCATATGCATCCTTGTTGCAATTACAATGTCATAGTCTTTAAGAATTTCAACAATTTGTTCTGGCGTATGAAAATCTTTATCCACAGTTACATGCTCAATTATTCTCTCTGGAAGATTTTTCGTTATTTCAAGGGCCGTCTTTGAATCATCTAAATGATATTCAGGAATACCTTGACAAGTTGAAATAAATGTAATTGTTGCCTTGTATTTATCAACCAAATGAATGATTAATTCTCTTAAAGAATCTATATATTTTTGTTGTCCAATCTTGGGATCAATATTCTTGAAATGACTCCAACTCCTTACTGAAATTGCAATTTTAATGTCAGATATATTATTGAAGTCTTTGTGATTTAAGCATTCTATATAATTATTTGCAAATAGAAATGCAGAATCTGGCATGACATGTATTTGTTTTTTTGTGACTTCAATTTTATTGAGATTTTGAAATGATTGATTGTCTCTAAGTAAAATTAGTGATGAATAATTGAAAATATATTTAAATAACCTTTGATTACTTGCTTTTTTGAATGGTCCCATAGATTGGGTAAAGAAAATTAGAGGTTTATTGGCCCAAATTGAAATTTTGTAGTCCAAAATTCTTGGTGCTAAGAAATAGTTCTCGACAAGATAAGTTCCTCCCGTACTGATAATTAAATCTGCTGAATTATAGTCTTTTAGTGTAATTAATTCTTTTTCTGTTAGTGCTATTTCTGCAAACCACTGGTGCGAATGAAACCATAACCAAGAACCGACTTGTATACGTAGACGGTTAATAAATCTGATAATTTGATAGGGACGTTTTATTTTTATAGTATTTAGTGTTTGAAAGTAAATCAATTGTCGAAACTCTAAATCTGGGTAGTACTTCTTAGCTATATCTGCCTGACTGTCATAAATAGTAATACTAATTTCATCTCCGAATGATATTTTGAGAATCTTAATCAGACTGAGTAAAATTGCTGCATCACCTACATTTAGGGCGACTGTATTTGTAATTAATATTTTCATATTTTTAAATGCATTTTATCTATACTTTGCTTGGGATTACTGATTTTATGGCATCTGTTAATATTGTTCTATCTTTTGGATGAATTAAATAGATAATGACATATATTGTTATGTAGGTTATGAAATCAATGCCCAATGTAATGGATTGATTTATGTTTATAAAATAATTAATCGTCGTTATCCCCGCTGCTGCAATTAATGATGAATAAAAGGGGGTTAAAATACTCTTGAAGAGATTTATTACTGATAAAGAAGTATTTTTATAGCAATAAGACAAACCTATTAATAGAAATAAAGGTCTTGAAAAACTATAAGCTGCAGCAACTCCGGCTGCTCCCCAGCGAACACTTAAAAAGAAAATGACTGCGGTCACTGAAGATGATAAAATTCCCCAACGTAATTGTTGATTGCCTTTTCCTAGAGACACATATGCCCAACCCATGGCAACATTAAATGTACCAATATATGCTGATGGAATTAATAGCTGAAATATAGCTACCGCAGAAACCCATTGCTGCCCAATAGTTAATGGGATAATTATATGTATTGTAGACCATAAAAAACCTACTATTGGCATTCCAATAGTAGTTATTGTTGCAATTCCTCTATAGTAATATTTGTTAAATTTTTCTGGCTCACTTTGTAATCGGCTTAGTGTAGGTAGTGCTACACTTGTAATTGGAGCATTAATCTGTTCTATTGGCATGAGAAGAATTTTGTATGCAACGGAATAAATGCCTAATTGATTTGCACCCCAATACCTTCCAATCAAGAAATTGTCTAGATTTCGGGAAAAATAATTGAATACTCCGAATAGAGCTAAGTCTCTTCCAAACTTTAGCATAGGTAAAACACTCGGATCCCATTGCGGCTTTTCTGGACGCCAAGGGCAAGTTAGCCAGACCCCCAGAGTGGTAACTACCGATTGACCCAAGCGCCAAACAACTAAAGACCAATAACCACCTCCTAATACTGCATATATAATTGCTGAAAATACACTAATAAACATTGAAATTATGTCTATTCTTGCAATAGTTTTGAACTGCATTTGCCTTCTTAATAAAGACAAATGTTGTACTGTCAACCCTCCTAGTGGAAATGATGTAGCTAAGATAATTACTATTAAATTCAAGCGCGGCTCGTGGTAAAAATCACTGATACTTGGGGCCAAACAAACGACTAAAAATGTGCACAGTAAACTGAAACAAATGTTAATCCAAAAAAGAGTGCTGACTTGTGTTTGATTGATTTCCTTCTTTTGAATCGTCGCTGTAGAAAGTCCTAGGTCCTTAAATAATTCAATAAAGCCGAGGATAACTGTAACCATCCCAATCAAACCAAAATCTGATGGATCCAGCATTCGGGCTAGTATAAATAGTCCTCCAGTTTGAAGAACAAACTTAAGTATCTGGGCAATAATGGTTATTGCCCCACCCTTAACTGAACGCCCTTTGAGATTGGCCTGTAAATGTTCAGTATCAAAAAAATTTTTTGGTTCTATAGTGAATTCGCGCTTATTTAAAAAAAATTTCAAGAAAAATCTCCGAAATTTATAGAACTCCCAAAATATTACTGAAAATACTTATTGTCTTTTACTATGAAATTCCTGTATTTGGTTGAAGATTTAAGTTATTGCTGAAATAGTATTTTGATTTGGCTCGAAACTTATTTGAAATCGCTATTCAAGTGGAACTAATTGTCTTGAATGTTTGCTCAAGGGTATTTCTATTGATTGTGCAAGAAAATACTAGAAGTTTTAACATTTTTCTAGTATTTTACATTAAATATAATTGCAAGAGTTTTTTGTTTTGTAAAAGTCTTTACTAAAGCTCAATATTGAGAGTGTAACGGAACCCTGTACCTGATTCAAAAGCACCAACCCAAACGTTATATCTCCCAGCTCTAACATTTGTCAACACAATTCCTGCATCCTTGTCGCCTTTGAGAGAATCGTCTGCGCAGTACAACTGATTATTGGGACCTGCAACTACAAGCGTAGTATCCTGCGATCGCGTTTTGAGCTGCAACATCAGACGAGATACGTTTTTCGGAACTTCAATCACATGGTCAGGAGCTAGAGACCCATACCCCATACACCGTTTTTGATCGCTATCCCGATCACCAACCGTCTTAAAGAGCGGTACAGTCCCTCTGGCATACCCTCGCACATCTACACTTTTGGATGCTTCCAAGGCATCAACCCGAATAACTGAGCCTTGCTCCCCTTCGGCAAGAGCCGACCAGGGGGGCATTGTTGCTATTCCAGCAGCCAAAACGCCGACTGTGATCCATCCTGGGAATGGTCTGAACATGTTCTTGATGTGCGTAACTCAGTATCTATGTTATCTCTGTCCCCCTCGACGATGCTGTTTAAACAAAGGTTGCGATATGCCAGATCTCCGATCCTGTGATCGCTTCAGCCCCAAAAACAAGCTCAACCCTTTGTCCAGTAAGCGATTTAGGACTCTCTAACTTGCTTAATGGGTATGCTGATTCAGCGTAACTCATTTTTTGTTCTGTGGAAAGAATTAAATCTCATTAACTTGCGTTCGCAAGGCTTGCATTAACCCATAGGGCTTGTTATACCGGAGACATAGAGCAATTGAGTTTCGGCACTGGTTGTCTCCGCACCGCCCTCTTTTTGATATTTAACCATGATGTGGTCTGGCGCTTCGATTATTCGCAGGGGACTTTGCCCCCTTACTTTGTATGCAATGGTATCGACATCGGGGGTTCTGGGTTTTGGTTTACCGTGGGTAAATCACGGGGAGAGTCATGTTCCATCGTTCTTTCAATCGCTTTCACTCGCACAAACCAGCCAGCCTGTCGCAACCAAAAACAATATCAAGACGCTAGCGTTCACCACGACAGACAAGAACTTGGGCGATCCGCTCAATAGCCATTTCCCCATTCCCTGGAACACCATTTGGGGTTACCAAACCCAGGTTAGTCAAACGGGTCGCGCGATCGCACTGCGGTACCTTGGCCCAGAACTGCTGTCTCCCGATGGCAAAATTAAAGCCTACACGGAAACGCAGATTCAGATTGAACCCGAATTGTCTAAGAGTCACATCTTTAGTCAGCTCATGCTGGCGACCTCCCAAGGCAAAGTTTTGCACCGTATTCCATCTACCATGCATCTCGGACAAGGGGCTGTGCGTGAAACAACGGCTCGTCACCTGGTCGGCACCATTTCCATCTTGACTCCAGCCACTTGGTCCGCTGATGGGCAGCAACTGCTGGTTCGACAGTTTGAGGCTGTTTTTGGGTCGGACGTGTCTTCCGACTATGCCGTCGTCTGGAACCGTCAAACCCAGCAGGCTAGATCGATTGCACCAGCACCCAATAATTACGATACTGCCACGTTGCTGGGTTGGAGCCAGGTCTATCCGGATCAGGTTTTGTTCCGCACCAGCCTCCTCGGAGAACCGGAGAGTGCTGTTCTGGCGGTGGATCTTCATGGTGCAACCATTGCCTCGCCCAGCGATCGCCCTTTACGAGTCGGGCAATTTCGCTCTCCCAAGTTAACTGCTCCCCAAGCCAGACGCTAGAGGAACCGGAAACGGCGTCTATAAAATCTATAAAGTGTTGAGCATCCGCTATCGACTGGTGGGTGTGAGCGTCACGTCTTTGACCTCTCCCTTTTGACCCATCACTTTTCCGGTTTGGCCATTAACCCCTAATACAACCCCCCCAGCATTGCCAACAGACAGGTTAATTTGCTGTTTCGCTCCGACCGTTTTGGTCGTATTGGCTTTAAGGGTTCCCACATACACCGATTGACCATCTGCTGTGATTTCCAGATAGGACGGCTCCTTAATGATGAGCTTAGCCTCGACGGGCGTAGCCTTTGGTTTAGGCTTTTGTTCCGCAGCAACTGGTTTAGGCGAACTAGGACGACTGGTGGTTTTTGCCGCAGACTGAGGGGGAGTTTGATCCGTCGCCTTGGGCCACAGTTTGGACTGCTGGGTCAACACATAGGACAAGCCTGTTACCGCCGCAATAATGAGTCCGGCATACAACAGATACAAATGCCAGGGGCGTAGGGTTGCAGCGCCTGTGGCAATGAGCTTAGCAGCAGAAGAAACGGGCTGTTCGCGATTGAGGGGAAAGGTCTCTGCCAACTGAGTGCCATTCATCCCAAGGGCCTCGGCAAAACGACGAATAAAACCGCGCACATAGATGGCTTCCGGGAGCTGATCGATTTGCCCCTCTTCAATAGCGCTTAAAAACCGTTGCTGGATCATGGTCTTGGTGGCCATATCCGGCAGAGACAGACCCTTTTTGGTCCGCATATTGCGCAACTGCGCACCAATCTCAGCTAACTTCTGAACTTGTTCTTGATTGAATGCGATAGGGGGCATAGGGGGATTCCTTCCAATGTTCGATGCAACCTTCGCTATTGATGATATGTCGGAAGGTCTGGATTTCTGAAGGGGTTAAGACTCGGTAACAACCCGACGGCAACATCTGTCCTGATGCATCCTGGAGGGTCAGGGGACCCATTTGGGTGCGGTGGAGTTGGAGCACCGGGTGGCCCAAGATCTTGGCAACCAGACGGATCTGACGTTTCCGCCCTTCTTGCAATACCACTTGGAGACGGGTGGCATTGCGCTGGATCAGGTCGCTATCCAAAACCTGTACCTGGGCCGGATGAGTCTTACGTCCCTCTAACATAACCCCTGCTCGCCATTGGGCGATCGCCTCAACGGAGGGATGCCCCCGCACCACAACCTCATAGGTTTTGGGAATATGGTGTTTGGGGTGGGTTAAGGCAAAGGTGAGATCCCCATCGTTGGTGAGCAACAGGGCACCTGTGGTTTGGGCATCCAATCGGCCCACAGGATGTATCCCCAGGGTTCGATAGGGGGGTGGCAGTAAATCCAGAACCGTTTGCCGCCCCCAGGGATCCTCGCAAGTCGTAACCACCCCAAGGGGTTTATGCAGCAATAGGTAGGTCAGCTCTGGGCGCTGGTTTTGCACCAAGGGTCGTCCGTCGACTTCAATGCAATCCACATTGGGGTTGGCCGTTTGACCGAGGGTGGCTACATGGCCATTGACCCGGACCTTGCCAGCCACAATCAGGTGTTCGGCCTGTCGCCGGGAAGCAATACCCCATTGGGCCAATAATTTTTGCAATCGCTCTGCCATAACGTGCTGATCCGTCTTGAGTCCCGGCGGCTATTGCGGTAAGACCAACTGTGCCGCAGCGTTAAAACATTGCCTCGATAAACCGTTGACCACCAACGTTGTCGTGAGTAAAGTGGCAAACGCCAGCATAAACATAATCAACATTTGGTAAGAGGCGGCGTCCAATGGATTAATGCCGCTCAGCAGTTGCCCCGTAATAATGCCAGGGAGTGTGACAACGCCTACAACCATCATGGCATTCAGGGTTGGAATTAAGCCAGCCCGAATGGCAGCGGTGCGATAGGTCGCGATCGCCTGTTGTGGCGTTGCGCCCAAACACAAGTGGGTCTCAATCTCGTAGCGATGGCTTTGGATCATTTGCATCAGCCGTTCGCCGGCGATCGCGGCCCCATTCATCACATTGCCCAGGACGATCCCCGTGAGGGGAATGAGGTATTGCGGTTCAAACCAAACCGCTGGACGAATCACCAAGAGGGTGGTGTAGGTCACGGTTACAACCGCGCCTGTCAAAATGGAACTGCCCAACAGCCAAAGGGATTGGGGCAGCTTTTTGCCAATCCGATTGCGGGTTTCCAACGTTGCAATCAAGGTCATGCCCCCAATGACGGCTAAAACGGCTGCTGGGTGTTTCCAGTCGAAGACAAACCAGAGCAAATAGCCCACCACCAATAACTGAATCGTCGTTCTAACCGTGGCTAGGGCTAAACTCCATTCCAACTTCAGCCGCTGCCAAGCCGATAGGGCGATCGCCAGTCCCATCAAGCCCAATGCCCAAAGAAAATCGGCTGGCTGGAGTTGGATCAACGCATTCATAGGGTTTAAGGTTCGGAACAAACGACATTGAGGCCTTCAGGGCAATTTTAGCCTTTAGGGTCCATTCATCCGTCAAAAATTGCCCGAAATTGTAGGTTTCGACTTGGACCATAGGAAACAATCTCAAGGTACATTAAGGCTGTATCCTAGGGCTGTCATGGCCCTGTCTATCAATCAGCAAGAGGATTGCTAGGACCCTACTCCCTTGAACACCATTCCCCCTCTCGATCTTAGGCGTCAATACCAAACGCTTCAGGACGACCTTAATGCAGCCGTTCTTGCCGTTCTCGCCTCAGGCCAGTACATTGGCGGTGCAGTCGTTGCCCAGTTTGAACAAGCCTTCGCCCAATACATTGACACCCCATTCTGTATCAGTTGCAACTCCGGCACCGATGCCCTGTATTTGGCCTTGCGCGCCCTCGATATTGGGGCGGGGGATGAGGTGATTACGTCCCCATTTACCTTTATTGCGACCGCCGAAATCATCAGCATGACCGGGGCCACGCCCGTGTTCGTCGATATTGTGCCGGAGACCTTTAATCTAGACCCCCAACAGGTGGAACAGGCGATCACCCCCCGCACCAAGGCCATGATTCCCGTCCATTTGTTTGGCCATCCGGCTGAGATGACCCCCTTAATGGCGATCGCCCAGGCCCACAAGCTCTCAATGGTAGAAGATTGCGCGCAAGCGACCGGTGCCGAATGGAAAGGCCAAAAGGTCGGTAGCCTCGGGGATGTCGGTTGTTTTAGTTTTTATCCCAGCAAAAATTTAGGCGGGTGCGGCGACGGAGGGGCTGTGACAACCCATCGCCCCGAACTGGCCGAAAAAATGCGACTGATCCGGGATCATGGGCGACGGAGCGGCTACCTGCACGAAACGGTGGGCATCAATAGCCGCCTGGATAGTTTGCAAGCGGCTATCTTAGCAGTCAAACTCCCACACCTGGATCAGTGGAATAACCAGCGGCTTGCAGTTGCACAGACCTATCATCGGTTACTGAGCCATCTCCCTGACATTGGCCTGCCGCAGACCCAGCCCGAAGCCCATTGCGTATGGAATCAATATACCCTCCGCATTCCTCACCTAGGGGATCTCGACGATCCGAACCCGCGACGCGATCGCATTCGGCAGCAGTTAAGCGCACAGGGAATTCAATCTATGGTGTACTACCCGATCCCCCTGCATCGCCAACCTGTTTATACCCACTTAAATTATCGAACAGGTCAACTGCCCGCAGCAGATCGAGCCGCGCTAGAAGTGTTGTCCTTGCCCATGTTCCCCGAACTGACCTTGGCGGAACAAGAACAAATTCACGATAGTCTAAAGGAAGTATTGTCGGGCGGCTAGCGTTATTCGATGTTAAAGCGTCACAACCACCCCTTCAACTTCCCCGATCCGGGAATCCTGCTGCTGAGCTTGATGTTGCCCGTTGCTTCCGCAATGGCAGCCGCACCCTTTACTGCGCCGCAATCGGTGCAAGCTCCTGAACCCAAAACCCAGCAAACCATTCATGTTAAACGGGATGGCCTGAAGGTACAACTTAAAGCCTGTCTCAAAGAAAACGCGAGTACGGTTTGTACCTTGTATCTGTCCAGCAAAGAGGATTTAACCCTTTGGGTCAGCGATCCAAATCGCGAAAAATCAAGATTAATCGACTTTGATGGTAACGAATATTCAACGTTTGAAGTCGTCCAATTTGGCAAGCCGGAGACAGGAACTGTTCTCGTCAAGAAAACCCCCATCAAGCTAGTGCTCAGCTTTAGTAAGCTACCCGAAAAGCTATCTGGCGTGGCATTACTTGAAGTTGGTCTGGAAACCTATGGCCATGAAATTCCAGTTCGGTTTCGCAAGATTGATTTTTTGAGCGCATCAACCGCCGGTGAGCAAACCCCACCTGCGAAGTCCAAATCAAAACCCGACATCGAGAAAATACCAACCCAAACACCGGATTCGGAACCTGAGACCGAGGAAGAGACTCAAGACACAGACGACGCCAGCGACGGCACCCAACCGCCGGATAAAACAAAAGGCGAGGCACCTGCCCCTCAGCCTGCATCCAAGCCCAACAAGAAGCAAACCCCGAGTCCCGCACCTTCACCTGCACCTTCTCCCCCAAAAAACGAGAC
>JBAVRC010000608.1:0-2532 GCA_049694615.1 Thermosynechococcaceae cyanobacterium
GGCTATATGAGTTCGCCACTCACTTTGGATCGCTATATATAATGAGTGTTTAAGAAATCCACCCATAGACAGATGAAACAGCTATTTCATCTACATAGATAACTGGTTTTTCACCTTTTTAAATTAAAATTATAATAGAGTTTTAAAATGAATTTTTACAAGGAACTTTATCTTGGGTGGTTAGTTTTAGTTGTTAAAGAAGAGTTTTGGTATTTTGAAAGTCACAAACCGGATGGTGAGTCCTATTACGATCCAAAGCCATTTGCAAATGAAATGCAAGCTTTGAGCGCTGCTAAATATTACGTACAGCGCTCTATTGCCCAAAAATCTATTCAAAATGCTCTTTTCGACTTGCAATATAAAGATAAAAATTAATACTAAGATTAATTTGGCGAAATTTATAATTAGTTTGATCTGAGATAGCAATCCTCAACGAGTCAAAAACTCTAATGTTTTTGTATTAAAAGAGTCCTTTTACAAATATAGTTTCAGGCTTTAAAGGTTTCACAACTGATATAGGGCTGCTATATTCATTTTTAAAGTTCCTGGAAATATTTAGACCGAATACTTTCCATTGGAGATAATCTATGAGTTCACAACCATTTGATGTTGTTGAAACAATTGATGAAAAACTTTCTCAAGGCGATACTCGGTTTCGAGCTTTAATTCAAAATAGTTTAGATATTATAACTATTCTTGATATTAATGGAAAAATCTGCTACGAAAGTCCATCTGTGCAACGGGTGGTGGGATATTCTCCTGAAGAACTTTTTGGAAAAAACGTTTTTGATTTTATTCACCCTGATGACAAAGAACATGTATTGGAAGCATTTCATAAAGTCATTCAAAATTCTCCAATTTTTTTTCAAACAGCTGAATTTCGATTTCAATGTAAAAATGGTTCCTGGTGCTTTCTAGAAGTAAATGGAACCAATCTTCTAAATGATCCATGTGTTTCTGGGATTGTTATTAATTCTCGTGATATAACTGAACGAAAAAAAATAGAAATTGAGTTAGAAAAAAATGAATCAAAATTTAGATCATTAGTTCAAAATTGTTCAGATATAATTACTTTAATCTCTTGGGACGGAAAGATTAGTTATCAAAGTCCATCTACAAGGGGAATTTTAGGATTTGAGATTTTTGAAACCTTGGGGAAAATTTATTATGATTTTATTCACCCTGATGATATAGCTCGATTTTCTCAAACAATTTTAGATGTCAAGAAAAACTCATTTGCGCCATTATCTGTCGAATACCGTTTCAGAAATAAAGAAGGATCATGGCTGTATCTCGACTCTATTATTAATAATCTCCTGGATGATCCTTCAGTTGAAGGAATTGTTATTAACTCTAGAGATATTAGCGATCGCAAACTTTCGGAAAGCGAGTTGTTATATCTTGCAACTCATGATCCTTTAACAAAGCTTCCAAATAGATCTTTGTTTGCCGAATGGTTGGATAATGAATTTAAACTTACCCATCGATTTGAGAATCGTTGTTTTGCAGTTTTATTTTTAGATTTAGATCGATTTAAATTAATCAATGATAGTTTTGGTCATGCAGTAGGCGATCAGCTATTGATTGGAATTGCTGATAGACTCAAGGCTAGCATACGTGAAATTGATAAGATTGCACGACTTAGCGGAGATGAATTCGCTATTTTACTTGTGAATGTTGAGACTATACATAACGTTGTTGGCATTGCAGAGAGAATTTATGAGTCTCTACAGGCTCCCTTTAATTTAGAAGGTCGAGAGATATTTAGTACCGCAAGTATTGGAATTGCAATTAGCAATACCAAATATAATCATCCAGAGGAATTACTTCGAGATGCTGATATCGCTCTTTATCGCGCTAAAGAATTAGGAAAATCTAGATTTGAGATCTTTGATAGTGAAATGCACAGACGTGCAGTTAAGCTATTGCAAATTGAAACCAGCCTACGTCGTTCCATTGATCAGGGAGAATTACAAGTTTTTTTTCAGCCCATTATTTCTTTAAGAACTGGTAAAGTTAAAGGTGCCGAAGCTTTATTGCGTTTGAATAATTCCCCACATGGTTTAATATCGCCAATTGATTTTATTCCAATTGCTGAAGAAACAGGGCTTATACATTCTATCGGACTCTGGGTTCTATCTGAGTCTTGTCGACATGCATTAATCTGGGATAAATACTCGAATTTTGAAACACCTCTGTCCGTTAGTGTGAATGTTTCAGCCAAGCAATTTAGTCAGTTAAATTTAATCGAGCATATTGATGAAATTCTCTCTCGTACAGGTCTTGATCCTTCTCGCTTATGCCTTGAAATTACAGAAGGTGTTCTCATTGAAAATGCTGAGGCAGCCACAGTTACATTTTCTCAATTGAGAGCGATGGGAGTCCAATTATATATGGATGATTTTGGCACAGGTTATTCGTCACTCAGCTATTTACATCGATTTCCAGTTAATATGCTAAAAATTGATCGCTCTTTTGTGAGTTCTATGAAGCCAGGAAACAAAAACTTCGAAATCACACAGGCCATTATTA
>JBAVRC010000609.1:0-2084 GCA_049694615.1 Thermosynechococcaceae cyanobacterium
GGTCCGGCTTGCTGATTTGCCGCAACCGTTTGCTTCGGACTCGGCATCTAAACCCCCGCAGATTGTCCCTCAACCTGACGATGCCAGGTTTCTACTGCCGGCTGGGTTTTCTATCCGTCCCTTTGCTCAGGGTTTATCCAATCCCCGATGGCTGGCGGTGGCTCCCAATGGAGATGTTTTGGTGGCGGAATCCTATGACAACCGCATTCGTCTCCTGCGCGATGCCAATGGAGACGGTAAGGCTGAGGTTAACTCAATCTTTGCGCAGAATCTCAATCAACCCTTTGGAATGGCGATCGCCCCAGATCGACAGTCTTTTTATATTGCCAATACAGATGCGGTGATCCGGTTTCCTTACCAGGTGGGTCAATCTGCTCTGGAGGGGAAACCAACAACTATCACGACATTGACGGGTGGCGGGTATCGTCAGCATTGGACACGCAATCTGATTTTTAGCCCGGATGGGACTCGGCTTTTTGTCAGTGTTGGGTCGCAAGACAATGTGGCGATTGAGGCCCCGCCTCGCGCGACGATTCAGGCGATGAATCCCGATGGGGGCGATCGCGTGACCTTTGCGTCGGGGCTTCGCAATCCGGTGGGCTTGGCCTTCCATCCAGTTTCTCGGCGGCTGTTCACGACGGTGAATGAGCGGGATGGGTTGGGGGATGATCTGGTGCCGGATTTTTTGACGTCGGTGCGCTCTGGCGGCTTTTATGGGTGGCCTTTTTCGTATTTGGGGGCAAATGTCGATCCCCGTATGGAACGCAATCCGATTCTGGAAAGTCGGGCGATTGTGCCGGATGTGTTGTTTGAGGCTCATTCGGCTCCCCTCGGTCTGGTGTTTTATGACGGGCAGCGGTTTCCAGCGCTTTACCGCAATGATGCTTTTGTGGCGTTTCGCGGGTCTTGGAATCGCTCTCAGGGGACAGGTTACAAGGTGGTTCGGGTGCCTTTCGACGCGCTGGGTCAGCCTAAGGGCTACTATGAGGATTTTCTGACGGGTTGGTTGATTGACCCCAATGGACCCGTGGCTTGGGGGCGTCCGGTGGGACTTGCGATCGCGAAGGATGGCGCACTGCTGATTTCCGATGAGTCGGGTGGTGTCATTTGGCGAGTGGTTTATACCGGAGCGGTCTCACCTTGATGGACTAAGCTTCAAGCCGCTTCTTCGATCCAGTCGAAGATGTGTGCCAATTGTTCATTTTGACTACCCTTCCGAGGTGTGAAAATAGCCTCAAACCCTTGTCAGATAACAAGCACCATTTTCTGATCCATCTGCCCTATAGGCTTCATATTCCCCTATACTGCACTCCGCCGTCTTCGAGAAAGGCAACCAGCTTCGCGATCGCCCCGTCGATGTCCTTGAGTTCGCATTGCCAAAGCACCAGGATATCCCAACCCGCTTCCCGCAGCCGTTCCGCATTGGCGCGATCGCGCTGCATGTTGCGTTCCAGTTTGGGCTGCCAATAGTCTAAATTGCTTTTCGGCAACCGACCGAATCGACATCCCTCGTGCCCATGCCAGAAACAGCCGTGGATAAATATCGCTTTGCGCGATCGCCCGAATGTCAAGTCCGGTTTACCCGGCAAGTCTTTGCGATGGAGGCGATAACGATAGCCGAGACGGTGCAACCGTTGCCTAACCGACAGTTCCGGCGTCGTGTCCTTGCTTGTGACGCGAGACATCAGGGCGCTGCGTCGTTGCGGGGACAATCGGTCGGTCATCGTCCTCGCTCCCTTTGCTCAGGACATCCACACGCTAAATAAATTCTCGACTTGGGCGCTCATTGCAATGCTATTGGATTCGCCGTTGAGATGACGCAAGTCAGGTGCTAACGACCCTTTCAGGGGTAAATGGCTATTGACCTATCGACTGTAATCGTAATGAACTCGCTCTGTGCCTAAATACAATCCAGTGCTATTTTCTCCAACGGGAAACGCTGTAACCCCGAACTGATAGATTCCGTCTATAACAGGGTTCTTTTCCACTTGCAGGGTTATGGTTACTGAATGACCCGGTGCGATCGCTGTTTCAAAGGGAATCAGCACTCCTGGCTCGTCGCCGCCGACGATGGCAAGGGGGAT
>JBAVRC010000610.1:0-6549 GCA_049694615.1 Thermosynechococcaceae cyanobacterium
TACTCCAAGGTATCGGTGTAACTACTTTAACTGGACGATGACCCGTATGCCATAAGCACTGTCCAATATAGGCTCTAGGACTTAGCAGGAAAAGTCAGGTCTAATGGCATGGAGTTGAGCGGTTATCAATCAACCAGCAGCAATTATATTGATCGCAAACGGATAACCCCACCCCCACATCAATCTGTAACAGAAACGCGATCGCCCATCTCTCCTTTCCTACCCAATCGTCTCGTACCAAACGTAATCGCACCTAAAAATCTTCTATTCTGGGGAGAGCAAATCGAAATCGCCCAACCCCGCCTTTGTGAGGACTGTCCATGAGTTACCGCATGAATCGCCGTGCCTACGCAGAAACCTTTGGCCCCACCACCGGCGATCACATTCGCCTAGCGGACACGGAACTCATCATTGAAGTCGAACAGGACTACACCACTTACGGCGAAGAAGTCAAATTTGGGGGCGGTAAAGTCATCCGCGATGGCATGGGTCAATCCCCCATCGCCAACCGCGCCGGAGCCGTCGATACCGTCATCACCAACGCCCTGATCCTCGACTGGTGGGGCATCGTCAAAGCCGATATCGGCCTCAAAGACGGCCATATCGCCGCCATCGGTAAAGCGGGAAACCCCTACATCCAAGACAAAATCGATATTATTATCGGACCGGGCACCGAAGTGATCGCCGGAGAAGGACTCATCCTCACCGCAGGTGGCATCGATACCCACATCCACTTTATTTGTCCCCAACAAATCGAAGTGGCGATCGCATCCGGCATTACCACCCTGATTGGCGGCGGCACCGGACCCGCCGCAGGCACCAACGCCACCACCTGCACCCCCGGCCCTTGGTATATGCACCGGATGCTCCAAGCCGCCGACGCCTTTCCCATGAACATCGGCTTCCTGGGTAAAGGCAACAGCGCCCAACCTCAAGCCCTCGAAGAACAAATCGAAGCCGGAGCCATGGGCCTCAAACTCCACGAAGACTGGGGCACCACCCCCGCCGCCATCGACACCTGCCTGGGCGTCGCCGATCGCTTCGACGTCCAAGTCGCTATCCACACCGACACCCTCAACGAAGCCGGATTTGTGGAAGACACTATCGCCGCCTTCAAAAATCGCGTTATCCACACCTACCACACCGAAGGCGCAGGCGGTGGCCATGCCCCCGACATCATCAAAGTCTGCGGCGAAGCCAACGTCCTGCCTTCTTCCACCAACCCCACCCGACCCTATACCCTCAACACCCTGGACGAGCACCTGGACATGCTCATGGTGTGTCACCATCTCGACCCCAGCATTCCCGAAGACGTGGCCTTTGCCGAATCCCGCATCCGTCGCGAAACCATCGCTGCTGAAGATATCCTGCACGACCTGGGAGCCTTCAGCATGATCTCCTCCGACTCCCAAGCCATGGGCCGCATCGGCGAAGTGATTATTCGCACCTGGCAAACCGGACACAAAATGAAAGTCCAGCGCGGACCCTTACCTCAAGACTCGGAGCGCAACGACAACTATCGGGCTAAGCGCTACGTGGCCAAATACACCATCAACCCCGCCATCACCCACGGGATTGCTACCCATGTGGGTTCGGTAGAGGTGGGCAAATTAGCAGATCTCTGTCTCTGGCGTCCCGCCCTGTTTGGCGTTAAACCGGAAATGGTGATCAAAGGCGGCATGATTGCCTGGTCCCAGATGGGCGATGCCAACGCCAGCATCCCCACCCCCCAACCCGTTCACATGCGGCCCATGTTTGGCAGCTATGGCTCGGCGATCGCTGCCACATCCCTCGCCTTTGTCTCCCAAGCCTCCCTGGAGTTTGGTATTCCGCTGGAAATCGGGTTACAAAAACGAGCCGTTGCCGTCTCCGGTATTCGCCAATTAACTAAGCGGGATATGAAACTTAACGACGCTATGCCCAAAATGGACGTGGACCCGGAAACCTACGAAGTCCGGGCTGACGGCGAACTACTCGTTTGCGAACCTGCCAGTGTATTACCCATGACACAACGCTATTTCTTGTTTTAAGATAAAAGATTAAGCCTTTTCCTTCCCTCAAGGGACCTGAAGTTCACAACTGAATAACTGGAGAAAATCGATGAAGCCATTTCCCTTTTTCGCATCGGCTCTGACTGCGCTTTTTCTCTCCGCTTCCGCAGCCAGTGCCGCTAATTTGATTAGAAATGGTGGCTTCGAGCAGCCAATCGTACCGACTGGAGGCTTTACATTGTTTGGGACTGGAGTCACGACTATGCCGCACTGGAGTATCGTTGGTGTTGCTGGAAACGTGGCCATTGTCAGCACGACCTTTGCCCAGAGCGGCTTTACGTTTCCGGCGCGCTCAGGCGTGCAATGGCTGGATCTGACCGGTATCTCAAATTCGGGAACAGGGGTTGCCCAGACGGTCAAAACCACGGCAGGCACTACCTACACGTTAGGTTTTTCGGTAGGCAATGTGGTCAATACGGGTGGCATTTTTGGGACTACCAGTACGGTCAATGTGTTTATCAATGGCACTCAGGTTCTTACAGCAACCAACAGCCGTGGCATAGGGACAAGTCGGTTGAATTGGAAGAAATTCACCACCACGTTTGTGGCGACTGGGACCAGCACAACGATTAGCTTCATCAATGGCGATCCATCTAACGACACGTTATGTGGGTTGGATGGGATCAGCCTTCAATAGAACGCTGGTTCTATCCTTCGTTCGACAGTTCAATCCTTGAATTGCTTTAGGTCGCTAGCTGAGCTTTCAGAGCTTGGAGCATGGGCCGAGTACCGTGGGCGATCGCCTGCTGAACCAGTCGAGGCATCAGGTCGCAAAGGGACAGATCAGGAAACACTAGACTGTTAATAGAAGCTGTATATTGACCCTGTTTCAATAAATAGATGGTCAGGGTCTCGCTGTGGTACACCCATACTTCAGGGACACCCAAGGCGAGGTAGGCATCCAAGGTAGTGCGAGAGGTCACATCCGACTCAATGGCTAAATCTGGCGGTGGGTAGCAAGTTAAGTCCATGTTCTGGCACCCTTGCACCTGTTCAGCATGTTGGACGTAAAAACAAGTGTCGGGTTCGACGCCAGCAATCGTAGGACGCTTGAACGTGGTAGAGCCAAAATCTTCCCAGTTTCGATCTTGTAAATCGAGCAAGGTCGTAACAATGGCAGCCATGATGCGATGGGGTCTTTCGTGACGGGCAAGCGGCGACATGAGTTCAAGCGTGCCTTGGTAGTAGCTTGTGCGAGTATTGCGGTGGTCACCTAATTCGCTGAGGATTTCCTCAAACTCTTGCCAGGACAAATTTTCGATGGTGATAGCGCTACCGGGTGCCAAATGGATTGCTTGGATGGGGACTGTAACGTTCATGGACAAGTCCTTATTGGTTCAAAGGATTTTGCTTAAACCTGCACCGGTGGTTTCAGGTTCAACCGATCCAACAACCGATCTACATCCACATGTTTCTTAAACAACTGCTGAATGCAGTCCACCTTAATGGTTTCGCTAAACCGCGCTTGCATAAAGGCTTTATCTACCAATTCAACCGTGGTGAGGGTATCTAAATCGACCGACAAAATCGGTACTTCCAAATCCTCAGCCCGATTGATCACAATGGAATTGGGCAAAAAGTGCCCGGTTAAAATCAAGCAATTGGTTGATGCTTCCAGGGCCGCCAACTGAATGTCGGTGCGATCGCCCCCGGTCACCACCGCCATATTGCTGGCCCGGTTGAAATACCGCAGCGCCGAGTTTACATTCATTGCCCCAATGGTGAGCTGTTCCACCATCAAATTCAGGCGATCGCTACAGCACAATACCTCTGCCTTCAGTTGATGCACAATTTCCCGCACACTGATGCTACGCAACAGCGGATGACTGGGAATCTGGCCAAAGACCGGAATATTCCGCTTTTCGAGATAGGGCACGATATACCGGGCCACCGACTCTGCAAACAAAGGCGGAATATCGTTCAAAATCACCCCATAGAGGCGATCGCCCAAATGACTCTGCGCCGCCAACAACTCATCCACCATCCCCAGAGACTGACAGCGGGCCATCAAGAGCACGGCAGCATCCAATTGTTCCGCCTGATTCAACAACGAAAATCCAAACAACTGTCCTTCTGACAGCGTTCCTGGTCCTTCCAGCAACAACAAATCCAATGCAGGGTCTTCTGGGGTCAGTCGAGGCAACGAATGGGACACAACGGTTGAGGCATCGCCTAACTGTTGCAGAATATCTGACTCACTGAGGGTCAGCATTGAGGGAACCCTTTGCGATTCTGTCAAACTCAACGCCGACACAATAAACTGAACATCTAAATCCGGCCCCGCTGCCTCAGCAGTCCCAAGACGAAGACTGAGAGGCTTGCCATAGGCAAACTGAAACCCTCTTTTTGCGATTTGAGGGACAAGACCCAATATGGCTGCAGACTTACCGCTATAGGCTGCAACAGAACCGATTAGCAACGGTTTCGCCGGATATGGCACGCCCTCACTCCTTATGCACCTGAATGCTCTCGACAAAGTAGGCTAACAGTGTAGCCCAATCCGGCAGGCAATACATCTCAACAACGGACCAACCCAGGTCGAGTACATCGATTGTCTCATATTCCATCGACGCTTTGGTGAGATAAAGCCGTTACTCAGGCTGAGCATCGTTAGTCTTCCAGTTTTAAGAGCTTCCGATAAAAGGGTTTGGGGAAATCAGCCGTTCGGGTGCGCTTGAAATTGTTCAAAACGTCAATCAGAAAACCGACGAATTCAAAGTTGGTTAACGTCACCTCATAGCTTAATTCGGCGTCCCCATCGAATTGCAAACGGCAACGCGTTAGATCCGCCGGTAAAGACGACACATTCCATGTGGCAACAAACGGGATGTTGACACCCCCTTCAATTCCACGCTCTCCTTCCAGACTTCCCACTAAATAGAGGGACATCGATAGCGGCAACATATCTCGCTTTTGGCCCTGATAGTAGGGCAGATACATCGTGACATCCCGATTGGAAGCCGGTTGAATCGTACTTAAATCTTGACCCATGCTTCAGTGCCCAATAAACAGAACAGGACAAAACGGTCGTTGAACCATAACACACCACCCTCGCAACCATTCTCTATCTAAAGACGGATCGAGGGTTGCAGCGATCAAGCGACTTTTTAAATTTTTCCCTCAAAGGCGTCGATGCTGACACCCTTGCCCAATTCAGGGGGAATATTTGCGATACCTAGGTCGCATCGGCTCAAATTGCTCACGCAGAGCGGCATGGAATCCCGAAGATCGTCGAAATAGATTGAGTGGGCTGCTAAACAGTGCAGTAATGTTGGCTACAATAAAGCTGCTTTAGCGTTAATTCAGAAGTGAAGCAAGTGCCCTATGTCGGCGAGTTTCTTGCCAAACCACGATTCCTGCGATGGGTCTGAGACCCTTCCTATAGCCCTCCAAGCGTCTTTAAACCAGGATGTTCTATTGACTGAAGCGTCTCTAACCCTCAAAGGCTACCCGAAAGGCCAAGGCCGTCGTCGAAAGGCTGCGTTATTGATGGTTTTGGTCTGGGGAACCTTGTTTCTGTTGCACCTCTCCTCCGTCGGTTTCTGGATAATTGGCGGCTTAACGATCTGCATCGGTGCTCATACGTTGCGCTTGCTAGGGATCCATCCACCCATTGCGCTCTCCCCTCTGGATCCAGATGCGGCTGCGGAGACCTATCCTTTTGTATCCTTGGTGGTCGCAGCCAAAGATGAAGAAGCGGTAATTGCATCCCTGGTCGAAAAGCTGTGTGCCCTTGAATACCCCGCTAGCCGCTACGAACTGTGGGTCATCGATGATCACAGCAGCGATCGCACCCCCCTTTTGCTAGCAGACTTAACCCAACAATACCCGCACATGAACTGGTTGCGCCGTTCGGCTGGAGCCACTGGGGGGAAATCCGGCGCACTCAATCAAGTCCTCCCTTTACTCAAAGGGGATATTATCGGTGTGTTTGATGCCGATGCCCAGGTCTCAACGGATTTATTACTGGGTGTTGTTCCTTATTTCGATAATCCTCAGATTGGTGCTGTGCAGGTGCGTAAGGCGATCGCCAACGCCAACGAAAATTTCTGGACCAAAGGGCAACAGATCGAAATGATCCTTGATGCCTTTATGCAAGATCAGCGTTCCACAGCCGGGGGCATTGGCGAATTGCGCGGGAATGGGCAATTTGTGCGACGCGCTGCCTTAGAACGCTGTGGCAACTGGAACGAAGACACCATTACTGACGACTTAGACCTCACCTTTCGCCTTCATCTGGATCATTGGAACATTGCCTCCGTGATATTCCCCGTGGTGCAAGAAGAAGGCGTCACCCGGATGATCGGCCTCTGGCATCAACGCAATCGTTGGGCCGAAGGGGGCTATCAACGGTATCTCGACTACTGGCCACTGCTCCTATCCAATCGGCTTGGCCCGCGTAAAACCCTTGACTTAACGGTGTTCTGGACTTTGCAATACCTGCTGCCGACCGCCGCTATTCCTGATACCTTATTCTCGCTTTGGCGCAATCATCTCC
>JBAVRC010000611.1:0-8147 GCA_049694615.1 Thermosynechococcaceae cyanobacterium
TGCTATTTGGGCAGATGTTAACGATTCTCTGGTAAGAGGGGATAAATCCACGGATGCTCTTCTAACTCACTACACAGAACTCTCGCATACTTGAAGACGGTAATTTAGTTGTCGGAATTCACCTTAAGGCGAGCCAAGGTTCCGACAATTGGCTACAGTTTTTTAAGCTTGCAAGTATTGCATTTGAAGACATTGAGAATCGAAAAATTTCTGAGAATGTTTCCACACAAAAGCGTCTTGAACTTATAAGCGCTGTTGATGAATTAAGTGTTCTGCCAAAATTAAAAGCTTTTGTTATTTCCACTGAGCATCTAGGGAAAGATAATCAGAATAAAACTGATTATTATCTACTAATTCTTGACATGGAGAAAACAAGTGTACAAGTAAAAAGATATTCAGCGGATCAGCTTCAGAAGGCAACAGATAATTATACTGAACTTGAAAAACAATTTAAAGATAATATTTGTAAGGATGTGGTTCTTGTGTCAGCTTCTTCAGTGCATGGGTTGAGAAAAGCGTATCCCAATTATTTTGCAGATACCAGTGATTTTGTCAAAAATCTAGAGAAGATTATTGAAGCGAATGCCAAAACAAGTCGATCATAATTTTAGGGTGTTAGTTTGTACCAGTCTAACAAGCATATGTACTTGGAACGGAGATTTACGCTATCGGCTATGTCAAAATATGAACGTCCGTCCGGTGATGTGCCAGCCTTTAAAAGGATATGAGCGGTTCCAATCCTTGACGCAAAAAGGATTTCACCACAATTTAGCTTAAATTCTTGAGAGCTTTGTCTGATAAGCACTTCAGAGTTTTATGCCCTTATAAGCGAACAGCGCCATCCATCACGATGATGCGATCGCCTTGGATGTGAGCAACCATAAAATATCTGGATTTCGCGAGTACTTTGGCAATGTCGATGGGTTGTTTAATCAAATCCGCAAATTCAGAAGCTGTAGGTTGGATTGAAGCATGAAACCCAGCAGCACCAAGACGAGTTCAATGATTTCTCAGGTTAAAATAAAGGAGAACCGTTGAAACGAGGTCAAGTCCTATGACAGTTCGACAACCCCGATATAGCAAAGAAGAGTTTACCCAACGAGGGAATGCACTCTATGAGTCCAAAATCCGATTTCAGGTCGAACAAAATCATCAGAGCAAGATTGTCGCGATCGATATCGAGACGGGTGAATTTGAGATTGGCGATGATAGCTTGAGTGCAGCGGATCGGCTGTTCCAACGCCTTCCTGATGCTCAACCTTGGTGTGTTCGGATTGGCACTGGTCCGGTTCATCGTTTGGGATTTCATGCCCCGTCAGAAGCACAATGATTTTTGGTTTTGTGCATAATCGGGAGGCGATTGTTCAACTTGTGATCATTGGTGATCAGCAAAAAAAGCAAGGGATTCGTGCTGTCATCGACACGGGCTTTACGGGAAGTTTGACACTGCCATCAACCCTAATTGCGGATCTAGAATTGACATGGTTTACACAGCAAGAAGGGTTTCTGGGTGATGGAAGCCGTAAAACATTTGATGTTTATCGTGGGACAGTCATCTGGGACGGTCAGCTTCGGGCGATTGAGATCAATGCCTCTGATACTGCACCTTTAGTCGGAATGGCTCTGTTGGAAGGGTTTGAACTCAGAGTACAAGCCTATGAAGGTGGCTCTGTGGCAATTCTGCCGATCACCTAGTGGAGAGTCTATTGAGAGCATGGTCTGAAAGCCCCAATGCAAACGTTTTATATCCTTATACGCGAACAGTGCTATCCATCACGATAATGCGATCGCCTCAAATAAAGATATTTTCTGACAGATCTGCGATCACCCTGGATGTCAGCAACGATAAAATATCTGGATTCCGCAAGTCGTAGCGCAATCGCATGAATGGGATGTTGTTTGAGAGAACGGTGATCGCCAAACAACCAGAAGACATGATTATGAAATTTTATATGAGCTTGAACGATTTATTTTGGAGTTAGGCAGCGAAAGAGCCTCAACGGTTTTTGTGCCACACTTGAGCTGACATCCAAATATCAATGAACATGAGTCTTTGACTGGCATCATAACTTGACAGGAGGAATAACCAATGGCGTCATTTGTTCCATTAGATTTTGCAGTACCTGCTGGCTTAGAGACGACAGACTTTCGGCTGCGAATGCTAACGATTCACGACGTCGTGAAAGACTACGAAGCCGTGATGACCAGCCGTGAGCACCTACGACAGTTCTCAGGCTCTGGCGTCTTTGGGCCGCAGAGCAATTGGCCAGCCGCAGACCTCAGCCTAGAACAGGATCTGATTGACTTGGGCTGGCATCAAAAAGAATTTCAGCGACGCACCTCATTTGCTTACACAGTCATGAGCCTCGATGAACAACGCTGTTTGGGCTGCGTGTATTTTTATCCAACAGATTGTTCAACAGATGCGCTACATTACGATGCCCAGGCGATCGCCTGGGTTCGACAAAGCGATTTGCATTTAGATGTGCCACTAATTACGGCGGTAAAGCAGTGGTTATCAGAAGCATGGCCCTGCTTGAAAAGCGTCGCTTGGCCTGGTAGAGATCTCTCTTGGAGCGATTGGTAAAAGCGATCATTTCAATTGGCACCCCAATCCCTCTGGATTAGCGATCAGAAATAGGCTTGCGACCATTAAAATAGGAAGTACTAGAATACACAAACAACGCCAACCAAATAAACCCAAACGTTACCCGATACGTCATCGTAAAAGGCTCATGGTACAGCCAAATGCCAAGAACCAGTTGGATACTCGGTGCAATGTACTGAAAAAATCCCATCGTTGAAAGCTTCAGACGTTGTGCAGCCGTGATAAAGCAAAACAACGGAAACGAAGTCACAACCCCACACCCCACAAACAGCAAACTCAAAGACAGACTCTGACTAAAATGATTGGTATTGTGTACCGAAAGATAGGCTAAGTAAAGAAGTGCGATCGGTATCATCAAACAAGTTTCAACGGCTAAGCCCACCACAGGCTCCACCTGAATCATCTTCCGAAACAACCCGTAAAACCCAAACGAAAAAGCAAGCGTGAGCGCCAGCCAAGGCACTTGTCCCACTGACAGCACGCTGTATCCTACCCCCACAATGGCTAACCCAACCGCCAGCCATTGTCCCCACTTCAGTCTCTCTCGCAAGATCAGAACCCCCAGTAACACATTCACCAAAGGGTTGATGAAGTAGCCTAGACTGGTTTCGATCACGCGATCGCTATTTACCCCATAGATATACAGCCCCCAGTTAACAGATAACAAGGTAGCAGTGCCGAGTAAAGGCAGCCATTGTTGAGGTACTGCGAACAACTTCCGAAAATCCTGAAATCGTTGTCCGAGTCCCAGCACAATGACCAACAATACCCCCGACCAAACCATCCGATGGCTCAAAATTTCTGTAGCAGGAATGGTGCCAAACAATTTCCAATAAATAGGAAAAAGTCCCCAAGTTCCGTAGGCCAAAATCGCGTACAGAACACCGATTCGATTGTAATTTGAAGAAGACTGCAAAAGAATACCAGCGATTCACAAAGATTTCGAATATCTCTTTCATGATGGCACACACCACCAACAACCCCCATTCCAAAAGAGTGAGCAGGAACAAATTTGGTTCTCTTAGATCCTGATATTGCCCAAGCTTTTCCGACTGATGCATCTGTACATGAAGCACTACGATTATTACTCCAGATCGCTCAGCGCCAACAGCCTAACGTTCCGGTCGAAGCGGACTAAAGGGAGAGCTTGGTGACAAAAGGTTACTGGCAGCCGATTACACCGTGGAGGAAATGAGTCATTGGTGCGATCGCAATCAAACTTCGTCTTTGAAAAGTGTCATACTGAAGCAAATAACCATCATCCAAACAATGCAGTATCAAGTTTTACTTCAAAATCCGTCAGCCCATCGCTATGTTGCCTCTGTAATTGGTCTAACAGGGATTATGGCGGAAGCAGAGACCGAAGAAGAAGCCATCACAAAGATTAAAACTGTTCTAACCTCTCAATTAGAAACAGCCAAATTCATAACAATTGAAGTGGGTGCAAGTACCTCATCGGAACAGAATACACCTGAAATGAAATATGCCGGAATTTTTGCCTATGACCCCACGTTTGAGGATTGGATGCAAAAAATGGCAGCTATCCGTCAACAGACCAATGAAATGAACGATGACGAATAAAGTCAGTAAGGTTTTTGTTTTAGACACCGATCATCTTAGTCTTTATGGGCGCAATCATCCCAAGATTGTAGCGCGCCTACAAGAGGCTCAGTCCCCACTTAAAACAACTGCAATCAACCTGGAGGAACAGTTACGCGGAAGATTAGCACAGGTTGCACAAGCAAGAGACGATGCGAGCAAATCAATCGCATACTTGTGGTTGACAGAGACGGTCACATTACTATCCGAGTTTCAAATTCTTCAGTATGATCCAAAAGCGCAAGAAATTTACCAAACTCTGAAGCATCTGCGCATAGGGACACAGGATTTACGAATTGCGTCAATTGTACTAGCAAATGATGCAACCCTTCTGACCAGAAATCTAAAGGATTTTGAGAAAATTTCAGAACTTTCGATACAAGATTGGTCGATTTAACCCATCAATTTCCAGATCAGAAATTGGCTGGCTAGAGACAACTCATATCCGTCATATCAAACCATGACGTTTCGCTGAATCCAACGAAGTATCTGGTAGATTACGAAGCATACCGTCCCATGTTGTCTGTGCTTGCAACGCTGCAACAACAATCTGGAGCGGTTCAGCCAAAATTTCGGGGAAATCGGCCTCTCCAGGCAACCGAATTGCATAGGCCAACTGCTCTTGTGGTGGGGTAAATTGAGCGTTAACGCCTGTTTTGTTGCCTCTGGCATCCACCCGATACCAACCCACTTCAGGTAGATGGATGGCATTAAATCCATGCAAGCTATAGGGTTCGCCCTTGTCATCAATACTCAACCGTTGATAACAAAATCCAGTGGGAATCTGGTTTGCCCGCAACAGAGCTGCCAGCAAATGACTCTTGGCAAAGCAATACCCGGTTTTGTGTTGCAAAACCTCTGAAGCGCGACAAGTCACTGGATTCATTTGATAATCAGAACTATGGCAGATCTCGTCGCGTACCCACTCGAAACACGCCTTTGCGATCACCTCAGGTGTTTCATCTTCAGACGCCAGTTGATGAGCTAATACCAATATCGCTGGATGGTCCCAATCAATGACTTTGCTTGCGCGTAGATATGCTTCCATAAATAACTATTGGGATAAGACAATATTCCTTTGCTGAGTCATCTCTAAATCGTCGACAGGAAGTTTGTCGCAAATATTATATAGATCAGCATAGGTTTGATAGCCCAAATCTTGCAACAGCGATTTCAAGTCTTCGCCCAAAGTTTCCGAAGCCTTTAAGGTGCCCGGATGCACTTCCAGAATTAACGTGGGCTTTCGAGCCATAATCATCTGTTTTGCGCCGACTAAAACCGCATATTCGCTACCTTCCACATCCAATTTTAAGACGACCTGACCGGGAAAGGTTGACCCATCCACTAAGGTATCCAAGGGCTGAATGGGCACTGTAACAGTCTCATAGTCATGGGTGCCGGAATGCGCCGCATACTGTCCGGCGGACCCCGAGGTATCCTTGGGAATCAGCAACTCAATGTTGCCGGTAGTATTGCCCAGTGCGGTTTGATAAACCTCAAAACGGCACAACGCATTGGCCCTCAAGGATAGCTCAACGGCCTGAGCCAGCCAGGGTTGGGGTTCAACGGCCACCACATAACCCGCTGCACCCACCAACTGACTGGCCACCACCGCAAAACTGCCATGATTGGCCCCTAAATCAATAAAGGTATCGCCCGCCGACAACAAATGCGACAAAATACGGGTGTCGGATTGTTCATCCCGTAATTCGTGAACCACCTGCAAAAAACGCGGATCCAGGGGGTTGAGCACAATGGTGTACTGGGGCAGTTGCACGGTGAGAAAAGGCCGGGTTGCAGACCCAAGTTGCACCCATCGCCGATACCCCTGGGCGATCGCTAAAAACAACGCCCTCCCGCCTTTGAGATGGGTTTGATCCGTGTTGGCAAAATATAGATGGCTATAGAGGCCAAAGAGTCGGTATAAAAGGGGCAATTGTCGGCGGAGAGACGCTTCGCTCAACCACCCTAAGGTCCTGCGATTAAAGATCCAACTGCCGGGATAAACATGGGTGGGTTGTGGTGCGATCGCGGGTTCCTTCGTTTGACTTTGCATCGCTTTATTTCGCCAAAATTTGGGCGATCGCCGCCTGAACGGTAGGGTACTGAAATTGGAACCCGCTAGCTTGGGTGCGTTGGGGCAGAACCTTTTGGCCTTGAAGCACCACCTGAGCTGCCTCGCCTAACAACAGTTCCAAGGCAAAATCCGGGACAGGCAACCAAGAGGGGCGTCCTAACCGCTGACCTAACGCCTGACATAACTCGTTCATGGAGACCGGGTTGGGAGCCGTGGCATTGAACACCCCCGATAGTGAGGGATCGGTCAATGCCTTGAGTATGAGGGCAACCAGATCATCCCGATGGACCCAGGACACCCATTGTTGACCGCTGCCTAAGGGGCCTCCGGCAAAAACTTGAAAGGGAAAGAGCATTTTGGCTAACACACCGCCCCCCGGACCCAGCACAATGCCAATGCGAGGAATCACCACACGGGTGCCAAGAGCGATCGCCTTTTGGGCCTCGGCTTCCCAGGCTTGGCACACTTGAGCTAAAAAGTCGTTACCGGGAGCGTTCGTTTCCTCAAAAACAGCGGTGGGACTGGTACCGTAATACCCCACCGCCGAGGCATTCACCAATACAGCGGGTTTGGGATTGGCTTGGGCGATCGCCTCCACCAGTTTGGCCGTTCCCAATTGGCGACTGTCCAGAATGGCCTTCTTACTGGCATCAGTCCAGCGTTCAGCAATGGGTTCCCCTGCTAAGTTCACTACTCCGTCGCACCCGGCGATCGCCCCTTGCCATGGTCCCGACTGAAGGGGTGTGTAGGCAATGACTTCGGCCTGAGGAAACTGCTGCTGCGCTTTTTGGGGGTGGCGGGTGAGCAAGATGACCTGATGCCCCTCCGCCTGGAGCCGTTCAACTAACCGACTGCCGATGAATCCGGTACCGCCCGTGACTGCAACTTTCATACCGTTTTAAGATCCTTGCGATGGGTCAGGTTCGCCATAGGCCATACCATTCGCTGCGGCATAGCGCTCCATAAACCGCTGAAAGCGTTCTCGGTGTTCATCTTGATCAATCTCGAACTCGATTTCTAGTTGCTTAATTTCGTCGCCTTCCGGCCCCCCGTACATAAGCCGCGTTGCATTGGGCGTCACGGCAATTTCACCCTCTTCATCGCGGAGACGGACAAGGTTGGCGGACTGTTTGGTAAAACTTTGCAACCGTTCAATTGAGCGCAGCTTTTTGAAAACCATCAGAACGGTATTCGCGCCTGTACTGCGATTGCGTCTGAAACGGACGTCGCTCAAATCTTCAGAAACACCTTCAAAAATCTCAATGCTGGGCGGATGGGAAGCCACGTAACGAAAGCCCCATAGACTGTATCGATAGTGACAGTATATCGAGAAACCTGGGGTCAGGCGTTGTTGGGGTCAGACGCTTAAAGGGATTTCAGTGGGCGGAACAAGAGGGGCAGCGCCGACAAGAGCGCCAATAGACTGCCCGCTAAAAGCAAGGGAACTGGATTGTGGTCATAGAGGGCGGTATGGCCCGCAACCCCCAACCAGGTGTAGGCAATGACCCCAGGAATAATTCCAACCAAAGTGCCCAGGCTATAGGACTGCCAAGGAATTCGGGTTAAGCCAAACAGAAAGTTCACCACATTGAAGGGGGAAATGGGGGCAAACCGAATCATCAGCACAAAATTCAGGGGATGATGGGCGACCGCTCGATTTAATTTTGCCAACAACGGGTGGTGCCCAAAGCGGGTTTGAATGGGATCGTGGAGGAGCGATCGCGCGAGTCCAAAGGCTCCCATTGCGCCTAAGGTGGCACCCAGGGTAGACCACACAGTCCCCCATACCAATCCGAACCCAATCCCCCCGGCAATGGTTAAGACCACCCCAGGAATCCCTAGAATCGTTGCCAGGATATGCAG
>JBAVRC010000612.1:0-10191 GCA_049694615.1 Thermosynechococcaceae cyanobacterium
CGATCGCGATCTGAATCAGAATATCTTCCGGTGCTGCTTTGGCATATTCCACGAAGACATCGAAGTAACGATTTTCGTTAAAAATACCTGTATCGAGCAGTTCAAATTCTGGTTCCAGTTTGCTGCGTCGGCGATTCTCTTCGACTAGCTGCGTGGAAGGAAATGCCTGCTGCGGATATTTATACAGGCACTTCATATAGGAATGGGTCGGAGTACTATCGAGATAAAAATAATACTCTTTGACATCTTCGCCATGGTTGCCTTCGTTCCCGGTTAAGCCAAAGAGGCGTTCCTTCAAAATCGGATCGTTGCCATTCCAAAGGGCGATCGCAAAGCACATTCGCTGTCGCGTGTCGGAAATTCCAGCAATCCCATCTTCGCCCCAACGGTACACCCGCGATCGGGCGTGGTCGTGGGGAAAGTAATCCCAGGCCGATCCGTCCGGGCTATAGTCCTCCCGCACGGTGCCCCACTGCCGTTCGCTGACATAGGGGCCCCAGCGTTTCCAGTAGGCAGCACGTTCTCGATCCTGTTGCAATCGGAGTTTCTCTGCGGTCATACCATTGCTCCAGTGTGGCTAAGGACGTTCGATCGGATGCACTGAGAGAATTGTGACTGTTTTTAAGAAGAGAAGAATGAGAGTTCAAGAAGAGAAAAATGAGAGTTCAATAAGAAACCAAACTTCGGGCTCAGAGGATGTTTGAAAAACATAAAAAACCCTGCATTAGCCCCCCCGACCCCCCAATTCTGGGGGGAGAAATACGAAATCTAGGCTATTTCCCCCCAGTTTTGGGGGGTTAGGGGGGCGAGTGTAAAATATTTTGCTTTTCTCAAACATCCTTTCACTGTTCTTGATAATTCCAGAGTAGACCACCATCTACAAAGAAGGTCGTGCCTGTGACATAATCTGCATCTGAGGAGGCCAGAAATGCTACCATTGAAGCCACATCTCCTGGCTGACCCAATCGCTTTAAGGGAATGTTTTGCAGTAGGGCGTTGAGCTTGGTGGGATCGTTCAATAGCTTGGTATTGATCGGAGTTTCGATCGCCCCTGGTGCCACATTATTAATATTGATCCCCAGCGGTGCCAATTCCACCGAAAGATTGCGGGTCAGCATTTTTAGGCCCCCTTTACTAGCGCAGTAAGCGGCAAAGTGCGGGAAGGGCAACTCCTCATGCACCGAGCTAATATTGATGACTTTGCCGGGTTGCTTAACCGCCATGCAATGCTGCACAAAGGCTTGAATCGCAAAGAAAATGCCCTTCAGATTGACATTCATCACGGCATCGTAATCCGCTTCGGTCACGTTCCAGAAATCGGCATTTTTCTCAATTCCGGCATTATTCACCAAGATATCGAGCTGACCGAAATGGTCAACGCTTTCTGACACCAATCGCTGGACATCTGCAATGCTGCCCGTATCCCCTTGGAGGGTGAATCCATCCGCCATATGACAGGTCCCTCCGGCAGCTTTCACCTTAACCAGCGTTTCCTCAGCCCCTTCTGGGTGAGAGCGATAGTTAATTACGACGCTGGCTCCTTCTTGCGCAAGACGAATGGCGATCGCCTGTCCAATACCCTGACTACTGCCTGTAACAAGCGCTACTTTTCCTTCCAGTTTCATGATTTTAGTCCTCAAGGATAGATCGGGAGTGACTGAGAAAAGGCTGAATAAATGAGCTTGAGGGGCCACATGGGGGCAAACAACTAATCAGGCGGTGAAAATTGCGGCTGTTCAAAGTTGTTGTAGAAGATCTTGTCCCCACCATAACCAACTGGCAGCGCATTCACCATGTTAGCAATTATGAAAATGACGAGAGCATGTCACTAAAGGAAAACACGACTTTCAATGACGGGCTTAGGATTGGTTTGAGTGTGGCTCATTTCTGTTCTGGTCTCAGAGAATAAGCGACTACATCTAATTGCGAGAAAAGTCTAATGACTAAGCCGACTCAATCATCGGTAACGTTATCGAATTTAGCGGTGGCTAGTAAAGTAAGCAAGACAGCCCGTGTATCTCGGCCATCTGCTGTAATGAGTAGTTAGACACGAGGAGTAAGGCAACTTGGAGCAAAAATATTGTACCGCCAGTGCCGAGATGCTGGGCAACTTGGTGAAGGTGATCGCCCAACCACCACAAACCCTAACAACAGCAGCCCGAAACCCGTAGCACTTAAACTCAGCAACTAAAGCCAGAAATAGACTGGACAAAAAACTAGATGCCGCTGGCGGGGTCTAACGGATTGCCATAACGGGCATGAGCACAAGTTTAAAATGCCCAACTACTGGGTGATTTGAACGTCCCCATACGTATGGCAAGAGTTGGGCGAGAAAGTAATGCTTTCGATATAAAAGGCTAGACTGGACGTCCTAAGGACGTCCAGTCTAGCCTAAGTCATCAAAAAAGTCAACCGTCAGTATAAGCATCTGACAACCCTCTCTTGACAAAGCCTTTATCTAATGCTAGGATATACATCCTGAGGATGTATATCCTAGCATCGTAGTTTAGCTTATGTCCTTTTGACTGTCAGCTATTATGCAAGCCGTTAAAGCAATCACATTATCACTGGGCAATTTAGATCAGCCCGTCATCTCTAAATATCAGTTTGGATTAACCGTAAACAGAATATACCGAAGCAAGGTTTATGGTGGTGAAACTGTAAATCTCCAAAAGGACTTTGCAGAAAAAGCAGACATTGCTAAATACTTGAATTTACTACTAGATGAAGGAGTTTTGTTTCCTCATAAGAATCTCTCTAATATTTTTACTCTTCTTGGTCGATCTGATGGCGATTCTGAGGATATAGCTTGTACAGTTGACCCTTTTTGCTATGTCTCTCATTTAAGTGCTATGTCATATCATGGTTTAACAGATCGAATACCAGGCAAACTATTTATATCTTCCCCACCTGCTAATACTTGGCGATCTTTTGCAAAAGAGAAAATGCAGAAAGATCTTGGCGATGATTTTGAAAGCTATTGTGAGCATGGGTTGCCAAAACTTGTTCGAACAAACATGAATAAGATTAATAAGACAGACCTTCATTGTCTGAGTTCTAAGCATTTGGGAGCATATAAGAATGTTAAGGGGAGACCTCTTAGAGTTTCGACAATAGGAAGAACATTTCTTGACATGTTAAGAAATCCTGAGCTATGCGGAGGTATCAACCATATATTGCACGTATTTGATGAATATGGAAAGCAATATCTCAGATTGATCACTGACGACATTGATAAAAACGGAGAACCTATCGATAAGGTTAGGGCTGGATATATTCTGAATGAGCGTTTAGGTATTACTAATGAAGTTATTGATGGTTGGTCTTCAATTGCGCAAAGGGGCGGATCGAGAAAGCTTGATCCAAGCTCAGAATACATTCCCAAATGGTCAGATAAATGGAAAATTTCTTTGAACGTTTTTTAGGGATAGTGATTAATGAGTGAAATTGATGAATGTGATATCAATGACTGGGTTAAAGATGCACCAACTAAAGACAACAGAAAGTTTCGTGAGGCTGTACATACTATCTTGCTGGCAATTGCTTCGGATGCAACCTTGAAGACAAGCATGATTTTAAAAGGTGGTATTCTTTTGGCCATCCGATATAATAGTCATCGCTATACAAAAGATATAGATTTCTCTACTGATAAAAAGCTCGGCGGTGAGATTACGACAGATAGCATCCGTGAATTATTGGATAATAGCCTAGCACTGATGGTTGAAGGATTTGATTATGATTTAGATTGTCGCGTGCAAAGTATTAAGTTACAGCCAAGAGATCCTAACTCTACATATCCATCAATGAAAATCAAAGTAGGATATGCATATAAAGGTACGCCTCAACACAAGCGATTATTATCTCTGCAATCATCAGACACCGTATCAATTGATTATAGTTTGAATGAAGAAACTCCTAATGTTGAGGATTTCAAGCTGGATCTTGAAGAAGAAATTTTGATTTATTCATTAACAGATTTGATAGCCGAAAAGTATCGCTCATTACTACAGCAGGTTTCAAGAAATAGAAAACGTAGACAAGATGTTTATGACTTGTACTTACTTATAGAGAATTTAGAGGATATTGATGAAATTGAAAAATCCAAAGTTTTAGATTCCTTGATTAGCAAATCGAAAGCTAGAGAAATTTGTCCAGATATAAATTCATTTGACAACCCAGAACTAAAATCTAGAGCTCAAGAAGACTACCCGACACTTAAAGATGAAATAGAGGGTGAGCTTCCAGACTTCAATGAACTATTTTACAAAGTTGCCGATTTCTATAAATCATTGCCATGGCTATATTAGATAATTGAAGGGGTAATTATTTTGCGATATTACTCATGTTTTGAGTAAATAGATTCTAGCTTGGGAATGAAATTAGTTAAGTATAATCTCCTGAACAGGTGACACCTAACAATTGTCTAGACTCACTTATTCTATCTAACACCCGCATTCGTACGGCCAACCAATCCCTTCAGCATTTTTTCTGATTTTAGCCCGAATGATTCGCCATAATCCTATTGTCAGAATCTTCAGACAGAATGTTTCGGTATAAAATTCTGCGTTCAACTCGCTAAAATCAGCTTTTCAGCGCACATTCGGCGTTTATACCGAATGAGTCTGCATAACACCCCATTTGGGTGGTTAGTCTACTCTAGGAGAAATGTCGTTTTCCATTAGGCCAAATTAGAGGTTTGCCGTCCGCCCAGACGAATCTGTTCTGCTGCTGGCAAAACTTTGACCGATATAGTCGTGTAGAAATTCTGCAATTGCCCGATCGCCAAAAACCGCACAAAATCAGCCACCCCCTCAAGCAAACGAGCATTCCGCAATCCCCCACTATCGATCGCCACAAACCCAATCTCTTCCGCCAACTGCATCACCGTTTGTTTCGCATTTGCATCATCGCTAGCCACAAATACCGAAACCTGATGCTCCTTCAATGGTGCGGGTGCCAGCTCGAAAACTTCCTGCCCCATGGTATTAAATGCCTTGACGACAATTGCTTGCGGCACCTGCTCTGCAAGGTTTTCAGCTAGAGATTTGACGATCGGTTCGTAGGCAAAGTCTGCTGGAATGCTGGAATTATTCGGGTCGATGAGAATCTTACCCGTCAATACCGCTGTTGAAGCCAGCACTTCCGCCGGATCGATCCCTCTAGCTGAGTACAGCAACACGTCTCCAAATGCCGCAGCTTCATCATTCGTTCCGCCTGCCGCACCTCGCCCTGCCAATGCTGCCACCGCTTGCCCTTTCTCAGCCGTCCGCGCGCCAAAAAATACCTGATGGCCTTGCTCTGCCCAGAGAATACCGAGCGATCGCCCCATGTTGCCGCTGCCAATAATTCCAATCTTCATGACGGTTCTCCTTTAATAAACAGACAGGTCTGTCTTGTTTCGATATTTTTATATAAACAGACAGGTCTGTATCTTGTCAAGCTATAATCAAAAATGATTTTGTAGAGCAGAGATTGACCATGCCCAGAACTGCCACCGATGCCCGCGATCGCATTCTCAGCACTGCCAGTACGCTGTTCTACCAACAGGGCATTCGAGCGGTCGGTGTAGACACGATAATTGCCCAATCCGACGTGGCGAAGACGACGTTTTATCGTTACTTTCCGGCGAAGGATGACTTGGTGACGGCTTATTTAGAGGAGCGCAATCAAAAGTTTTGGGAATTGTTTGAAGTCGCCGTCAGTCAGTTTGTCGGCCAGCCCAAGCAGCAATTGCTCGCAATCTTTGGCTGGTTGGATGAATTGCTCGCCTGCGAGGCCAGTCAGGGCTGTCCGTTTCTGGCGGTGGCGAGCGAGTTTCCAGAGATGGATTATCCGGGGCATCGGGTGGCGATCGCCCATAAAACGCAAATGCGCGATCGCCTTGCAGCAATCGCTAAGGCCAGCAGCATCGCTAAGGCGGAGGAACTGAGTGCGGGATTGATGCTCTTGGTCGATGGGGCCTTCGTGCAGCGGCGGTTGTATCAAACCCATCGGGTGAATTTGTGCCAAGCGGCAACGATGCTGATTCGAGCCTATGACAGAACGTAAGCCTCCAAAATCTTGGAGTAAAATCCGATTAGGTAAAGTGATCGCAGCGGCAATTCCAAGCTCAAGAAGCCGCGCACCCATGCCCTTTACGCCACAACGCACCATGTCTATCCAAACGATTCAGCAGCTCGCACCTCATTTGCAAGATCTGGGCGGATTCACAGCTCGACGACTGCTTCCCCATGGCGATCGCCCCATGGTGGGGCCATTTAT
Organism: Thermosynechococcaceae cyanobacterium; assembly: GCA_049694615.1. Classification (GTDB taxonomy): domain Bacteria; phylum Cyanobacteriota; class Cyanobacteriia; order Thermosynechococcales; family Thermosynechococcaceae; genus JAAURS01. The sequence goes on from JBAVRC010000612.1 coordinate 6,262, forward strand.
CTTTTTCGATCACCTCGGCCCTGCCGCCTTCCCACCCCATCAAGGCGTCGATGTTCGCCCTCACCCCCATATCAACCTCGCCACCGTCACCTACTTATTCGAAGGGGCGCTCATGCATCGCGATAGCCTGGGCACGGTTCAGGAAATTCGACCCGGAGCCGTCAACTGGATGACAGCGGGACGTGGGATCGTGCATTCCGAGCGATCGCCGCAATCCGAGCGAGACATTGCCTCCACCCTCCATGCCATCCAAACCTGGGTCGCCCTCCCGGATGAGCACGAAGAAACCGAACCCGCGTTCCATCACCATCCTGCCGATAGCCTCCCCCGGTGGCAAGACAACGGCGCAACGCTCACCTTAATTGCTGGAGCCGCCTACGGGCGCACATCCCCCGTCCAAACCTTCTCGCCCATGCTTTATCTGGATCTGGTCTTGCCAGCCAATATCTGCATCGAACTCCCCGCAGAATATAGCGAACGAGCTGTTTATAGCGTGACGTCAGACTTGCAGCTAGATGGCCTACCTCTGGAACAGCATCGTCTAGCGGTATTGCCCGCAGGAGAATCCATTCGTATTTCTGGCGATCGCGATGCCCGCTGTGTCGTGATTGGCGGAGAATCGGTAGGACAGCGGCACAAGTGGTGGAATTTTGTCTCCAGCCGTCCAGAGCGGATCGAGCAAGCCAAACACGACTGGCAAGCAGGACGTTTCGATCCAGTGCCCGGAGAAACCGAGCGCATTCCGCTCCCGGATGCGTAGTCCTTAGCACCCATTCATGGACAGAGCGTGCGATCGCTAGCAGGCAGCGTCTGATTATATTTCAGGTAATCCCGCGCCCAAGTGCAGCCATCAGCAAACACTTGTTTGGGATTGAGGACCCGTTGCAAATCCCAGAGCAATGCGGTTTTATCCTCACTCACCGAGATGAGTTGCTGACCATCGGGACTAAAAGCCACATCCCAAACCCGACCCTGATGTCCCCGCAGCGTTGAAACCAGCGCACCGTCGGGTCGCCAAAGCTTGATGGTACCGTCAAAGCTAGATGAAGCGAGGAGTTGTCCATTGCGATTAAAGGTGAGGCCAAAAATGGCATTCTGATGCCCCGTGAGGGTTTTGAGCAAGGTTCCATCCAGTCGCCAGAGCTTGACCGTTTTATCGGCACTGCCCGTGGCAATGAGCTTGCCGTCAGGACTGAACGCAACACTATAAACGCCACCATCATGGCCTGAAAACGTAGTTAAGAGCTGACCTTCCTTCGTCCAAAGTTGGGCCGTGCGGGCTTCGTTGGCAGCCAGCAAATGGCGACCGTCGGGACTAAACTTCACACTGTAAATTCGGCCCCGATTGCCAGAAATAGTACGCACTAGGTAGCCATCGGTGGCACGCCACAGTTTGATTGTGCCGTCATGACTACTGGAGGCGATCAAATTTCCATTCGGGTTAAACGCTAACCCCCAAATTTCAGCTTGATGCCCTCGCAGGACTTTCAGGAACTTGCCGTTGCGGTCCCAAAGGCGAATCGTGCGATCCAGGCCAGCGGATGCAAGGGTTCGTCCATTGGGGCTAAAGGCAACAGCATAGACCTCGCCCGTGTGGCCATACAGGGTTTTGATGGGTTTCCCGCCAGAATCCCATAGCCGGACGGTTTGATCGTCGCTAGCAGTAGCAATCCTGCCGCCATCAGGGCTGAAGGCAACCCCTAATATGGGGGCAGTATGGCCTAGTAACGGAGTGGTGACCGTTTTGCCAATTTGCCAAAGGCGAATCGTACGGTCCCAACTTCCTGAGGCTAGCGTGTGACCATCCGGAGCCAGGGCTAGGGCCCAGACGCGATCGCGATGGCCTTGTAAGGTTCTGAGCAGTTTCCCCTCTGCACTCCAGAGCCGCAGGGTTTTGTCCCAACTGGCGGTTGCAAACATTTCCCCATTCCCAGCAAAGGCAATCGCCTGAATGGGGGCATCATGGGCTGTAAACGTCCGCATCAAAGTTCCATCGCGACGCCACAGCCGCACCGATGCGTCGTCGCTGCCCGTGGCTAGAACTTTGCCATCGGGACTGAAATCGATGGCCCGCACTGGTCCCTCATAGCCACGCAAGGTCTTGCGGAGCGCCCCATCGCTCACTCGCCAAAGTTTGACGGTTTTATCCCGGCTCCCCGTAGCTAGTAAGGTGCCATCTGGCGAGAATGCTACCCCCCACACCTCGTTGGTATGCCCCGTTAACGTTCTAACCAACTGGCCTGCAGGGGTCCAGAGTCTAGCGGTTCCATCGGCTCCAACCGTTGCCAGCAAAAGACCATCGGGACTAAAAACCGTACCAAAAGCCGCCCCCTCATGGGCTGCCAAGGTCGCTAAGCGACGTCCCTTGAGATCCCAAAGCCTGACTTTACCATTGCCGTAGGCCACTGCTAACCGATCCCCTTGGGGGTTGAATGTTAGGCCAAAGGTGCCGTTGTCGGTCTCGACCGTGGGAAAAGTTGCTAACAGTTGACCATTTGGCCGCCAGAGTTTCACTGCACCCTCTAGGTTAGACGAAGCCAACAAGTGGCCCTTCGGGTGAAAAGCCAAGCCGCGCAATTCCGACTGATCGCTCAATTGATTGCGTTCAACAGCGCCGTAAACGGCTTGCTGTAGAATGCCGTTGACCCTTTCGATTAAGTCTGGCGACATGCCTTTACCCAAGCGTTCCAGTTGTCTTTTGGCGCGGATCGCTTCGGCCAATGCATTCAGACGATATTCGGATTCATAAAGTGCTTGGGCAGATTCTGTCAGTGCGCCAACCGCACTGAACCTTGCTATTTGTTCGTTACGAGTAGCCCAACCATACAAAATCAAGGCGGCAATCCCTAATCCAACGGCGATCAGTAATGAGCCGCTCAAGGCCAAAATCAATTGTCGTTGCTGACGATTGTTTTTTTCCTGTTGCGCCAGACGAACTGTAACTTCTTGGACACGAGCTGCTTCTAGTGCTTGTTGGGTTTCTTGCCGATCAAAGGCTTCGCTGGCCGCCAAAAACCGATAGTCGAGATCGCTGAGGTGTTTTCCTTGCGCCCAGTGTTGGGCTTCACGCAGGGCCTCTCCCCGCAATAAGCGCGAGACATCCTCGGGACGCTTGGCCCAGACGTTCAGCATTGGGGCATAGGGCCGCAGACTGGTGAGCTGCTGTTCCACCCAAGCCAGATTGAAGACCGCTTGGTAGATCCGACATTTGACGTGGAGGCGGCCCTGACGCCGCACGACTAATCCCGACAACAGCAGTTCAATCTGTTCCCGACTGTCATCAACAGAAATGGGCTCACCTTCCAGTAGTCGCTGATAAAGCCCTAGTACGCGATTGGCATTGCGTTCATCGTAGAGCAGGCGATCGCTAATGGTCCGCAAATGCTCCGGCTCATCCTGTTGTTCCCAATACGTCAGTACGGTGTTTTGCACCAGTTGCGCCACAAACAAGGATTCTTCGTCCGGCAAGATGCGTTGACAGTGGTCAGATGCCTGCTCAGAACAATGCTGCATCAGAATCTTACAAAGCTTTTGGGTCAAAAATGGCTGCCCGCTCGTCCAATCTAAAATGGCTTGCAACAACGCTGCTGGATTTTGGGTGTAACCCACTAGCCCCTGAGTTAATGGCATCGCCTCGGCTAAGGTAAAGCCGCACAATTCCACCGAACGGCCAATGTTGAAGGGCGTGCGGCCATGATGTCGAACTAAGTCTGAGGGAGTGGCGACACCAAACAGCGCAAAGGTCAGGCGATTGTACTGCGGCACTTCCGCCCGATGGTTGTAGCAAAAGCGTAGGAAGGCAAAAAAATCATCCACGCCAAAGGGTAAGCTCAAGATGCTATCAATTTCGTCGATAAAAATAACAACGGGTGCTTCATCGGGCAGTCGGGCTAAGACAATCTCTTCTAAAAAGGCTTGGAGAGATTGCAG
>JBAVRC010000613.1:0-5885 GCA_049694615.1 Thermosynechococcaceae cyanobacterium
CTATCTCTGCTACGATACCTCCAACTACCAGACAACCTCTTCAACTCCCTGGCAGATAATTCGTAATACTCAAAAAAAATTTACGCGAACTGAGAGTCATTAGTCTCAATCTCAGTCAATGCCTCAATCCCGACTGTCTGGCCTCTAATCCTGGGCATCTCAATGATTGTCAACGGTGCGGTTCTGCATTGCGGCTAGCGGGCCGCTATAGAGCCGTACAAACCATTGGATCCGGGGGGTTTTCCTCAACCTTCAAAGCGGTTGACGAACATCGTCTCGATACCCCCTGCGTCATTAAGCAATTTTTACCGCAGCAGCAGGACCACCTGACTTATCAAAAGGCGGTTGATTTGTTTACCCAAGAGGCGGTGCTCTTGAAGGATTTAGGTAGCCATCCGCAAATTCCAGAGCTCATGGCTTTTTTGGAACAGGATGGCCGTCTCTATATCGTTCAAGAATTTATCGAAGGGTGCAATTTATTACAAGCCTTCGACCAGACGGGTTGCTTTGCGGAAACAGAGATTGTCCGCATGCTCAAGTCTTTGCTGCCCGTTTTGCAATTTATCCACGACCGTCGTGTCATTCACCGAGACATCAAGCCCAGCAACATCATCCGCAAAAAAGACGGAACCCTGGTCTTGATAGACTTTGGCAGTTCCCACCAGTCTTACGCCCGTCTCAGCGATCGCCAAACCCCCAAAACAGCCACCCCCGGCTATGCCCCGCCGGAACAAATGAAAGGTCAGGTTTTTCCGAGCAGCGATCTGTTCAGCTTGGGGTTAACCTGTTTACGATTGTTAACTGGATGTTTCCCCGATGATGAGGGGACCGATCCCTTTTTTGATGGGCAACAACAGCAATGGAACTGGGACGATCCGCTGTGTGCGCTTGACGAACACTTGGCGAAGGTTTTTGACCGACTGCTCCAAGCTGAGGTTGTGGATCGTTACGGATCGGCCCAAGCAGCGTTAGAAGATCTGGCAAACTCCGCAGACATTTGTCGCGTTCCTCGCTTTGAGGACTTGGCTCCTACCGACAAGGTATCCATAGACTGCTCGCAATTGCAGGTTTTCCTTGCCGCCCAACAATATCGCGACGCCGATGCCGAGACTTGGCGCTTGCTGTTGCAGCAAGTCGGTTGCACAGACCAAGGCGGTTTAACCCTCAACGACATTGAACGGTTGTCCTGTCCAGACCTGTATGCGATAGACCGCCTCTGGGAGACCTATAGTCAGGGTCGGTTCGGCTTCCGGGTCCAACGCCGCCTGTATCGCGCTTTGGGCGGTACGATCGCCTTCGACTTTCCAGTGTGGCAAACCTTTGCGGAACAGGTTGGTTGGTGTCGCGATCGCCGCTGGCTCAGCTATGGGGATTTGACCTTTGCCGAAGCCGCGCCAATGGGCCATTTGCCGGTGTGTTGTATCGATCCGCTCAGCCGCCAAGGGGCTGAACTGGATATTTGCGGCTGGCGACGGTTGGGCTTTGCAACCTTAATGGATCGATTAGACCACTGCGACGGTTGAAATAATGATTGTTTTGGCATCTGGGTTATTTTTTGCAGATTAGCAATCGACTAGCGCTAAAGTGTATGAAACCTAAACCCATGCCATTGACGAATGGGTCTTCTGTCCGTTTGGCCGACTCTGTCAATCGCATGTCCCTCTCCGTCGATGTAAGTTAGGCGATCGCGATGAACCAGTCTTCTTCTCCAGACCCTCAATCTGGCCCCACCTCAGATCCGTCTTTATTGCCTGGGGCACGATCTCCCTGGGGGCTAGCGACCAAGGTGATGCTCGGTGCAGTTGTCGGGACAACCCTCCCCCTCCTGGTGTTCGGTATCGGCAGCTATTGGATGGGCCAATCCCTCAATACGGTTGCTGCTGATCCGCCTGCTGCTGCCGCCGTCCAACGCTATCGCAACCGCTTGCTGCTGGGCACAGGGACATTTGCTCTGGGCTTTGGGGCGATCGCCGCCTTCTTGGCGCGGCGATCCGTGCGTCCGGTCCTCCAAGCCACCCTCGCCTCAAACGTCCTCGTCAATCGGTTACGTCGCGAGGAGATTGCCCCGCGCAACCGCGTGGGGGGCAAAGACGAACTGGCAGCCCTATCCGCCAACTTGCAAGCCATGGCTGGGCACCTCCCCCAACTCCTGGCCAACCAAGAAGCGGAAGCCGAACGGGTGCGGATTTTAATGAACATTACCCAACGACTGCGAGAAGCACTCTCCCAAGAAGAAGTGTTGCGGGTCGCGGTCGAAGAAATCCGCAAAGTGTTTCGTGCGGATCGGGTCGCCCTCTTCCGGTTCGATTCGGCAGAAGACGGCACGATTGTGGAAGAATCCGTCGCTCCGGGCTGGCCCAAAATGTTATGGACAACCCTAGCCGATCCCTGTCTGGCGGATTATTTAGATGACTATCGCCATGGCCGTATCCGTGCCATCGACGATATCCACAATGCAGGACTCAACGATTGCCACATTGGTCTCCTGGATCGCTTTGCGGTGAAGGCCAACTTGATTGCTCCAATCATCAAAAATAATCAGCTGTTCGGATTGCTTATCGCCAATCAATGCTCCAGTCCCCGATTTTGGCAACAAACCGATATCGACTTATTTAGTCAATTGTCGGCCCAAGTCGGCTTTGCCTTGGACCATGCCAGACTGCTAGAACAGGTCGATTCTAGAGCCTCCCAATCTCATATCTTGATTGAGATTGCCCGACGCATCCGCGCTTCCCTCAACGAAGAGGACATCCTCCAAACTGCCGTCGACGAAGTTCGCAAAACCTTGGCCACGGATCGCGTGATCATCTTCAGCTTCGACGCCAATTGGTACGGGACAGTCGTCGCCGAATCGGTTGTGCCAGGATTGCCCAAGGCGTTATGGGCCAATATTAAAGACCCCTGTTTTGCCGAAGGCTATGTGGACCAATATCAAGCCGGACGCGTCCAAGCCACCCCCAATATCCATGAAGCGGGATTAACGGCTTGTCATCTCAAGCAATTGGAACCCTTTGCCGTAAAAGCGAATTTGGTGGCTCCCATTCTCAAAGACGATCGCCTCTTTGCCCTGCTCATCGCCCATGAATGTTCGAGACCTCGCCATTGGCAACAGCCCGAAATCGATTTATTTGCGCAGTTGGCGACGCAAGTCGGATTTGCCCTCGACCACGCCAGAGTTCTAGCCCAGGTTGACACCCGTGCGGAACAAGCACAAATGTTTATCGAAATTTCGCGACGGATTCGCGAATACCTCAACGAAGAAGATATTCTCAAAACAACAGTCGAGCAGATCCGAAAAATCATTCGTGCCGATCGTGTGGTGGTTTACAACTTCAACCCCGATTGGAGTGGATATGTAGCCGCTGAGTCGGTTTTGCCCGGTTGGCCCCACGCCCTTGATTATAAAATTGAGGCTGCTTGCATCCCAGAGCCCATGCGGACGGCCTATCTGTCCGGTCGGGTTGTGTCCACCCGGAATGTCCTTGAGGCGGGGTTTCATCCGGATCATTTACAGTTGATGGAACGGTTAAACATTCAGGCTAATCTGGTTGCACCGATTCTCAACAACGGCAAATTATTTGGCTTATTAATTGCCCATCAATGCGCCAGTATCCGCGATTGGCAACAGGCCGAAATCGATTTGTTTTCCCAAATTGCGACGCAGGTCGGGTTTGCCTTAGATCATGCACGAGTGCTAGACCAAGTGGAGCACGCCTATCAAACTGCCGAATCCATCTCAGTGGATCAGCGCCGTCAGCTCGAGACGCTGCAATCCGAGGTTGAAACCTGGTTACGCCAAAGCGAACCAACGGTCAAAGCACTTGCCAGTGGGATGATGCAGCAAATGGAAGGGGCAACGGACGCCTATCGACACCTGAAAGCGATCGCCACTGAAAGTCAGACCATGTTATCCGCCTTGACCGAACGCAAGGCCCAGCAGCAAACCGATCAAACCCTTCTGGCTCAAGGTCATGCTGCCCTCGAAGCCCTGCGTCAAAGTTTAGACGATCTCCAAGCCAATGGGGCGATCGCCACTCAACAGGTTCGACAATTGAGTGAGCCCACCCATAAAGTGGCAACAATTGCCCAGCAAATGACCCAGCTTGCTTCGCAAATGAAGCTTCAGGCCATGAATGCTGCGCTTGAGGCCACCCGCCGAGGCGACTCAGCCCAAGAGTTTGCCAGTATCGGCGAGAAAGTGTTGGAATTGGCCCGTCAGTTAGATACAAAAACCCTCGATCTGGCGGACGCAGCGGGATTACTGCAGTCCAAACTGGCAGCGGCGACCGATAGCCTGCGAGACGAAACGCCGATGCAGTCGCGGGTGCAATGGCTGAACCAAACGGAGGAAACCTTCGGACACCTCGTCGCAACCCAGTCCCAATGGCAAGATTGGATGGCCACCCTGGTGCAGTCGGCCCAGTCTCAGTCCGATGCCTCCGCTGCTGCCAACCGAATGATTGTGGAGGTTGCCTCCCTGGCCAATCAAGCCACCGAACAGGCGATCGCGATTTCCGGCACCTTGGAGCGACTTGCAACCCTCTCTAACGAGTAATCTATTGCTGACCCTGCCCATGATGCTGGACGCGTCGATTCGCACCCAAGCCCGTCAACTCTTTCTGGCGGAAGCACTAGAGCTGTGTCAGCAGTTTGAAGAGCGCCTGTTGCTGTTGAACCCCGCATCCGCACCGCTCGCCCTGGAAACCTTAACCCGCCAGATCTGCTCATTTCGCCAAGGGGCTGACCAAGTTGGATTGCCCGATCTGCAACACCTTTCCACCGGGCTGGATGCCCTGTTAGAGGTCTGTGCAGGCGAGTTCGACCCGCAACCCTTGGTACAAGTCCTGTTGCACCCGCTTGGCGAAGTCTTGCGACTCTCCTTGATTGCCCATCGGTCTTCCTTCGAGGAGACCCATGCAAACCACCCCTACGACTTTGCGGTCCATGTTTTGCTGCCCAAGGCGTTGGAGATGTTGGAACCAATCTTGAATTACCCCCTGCCTACGGACCTTCAAGCTAAATTGCTCCAGCAAATGCTCCAGTGGCTCCAGTGGTGGAGCGAAGCCCTAGACCTCACCGAACTCCTCTCCCTGACAACGGTCACGTTGCAGACGCTACAAACCTTTCCGCAAACGGTTCATGCGGTCTTTCCCGTCGCATTAGCCGGGTTTCAAGTCGCTTATCGTGGAATTTTGCAAAAGGGGCCCGATCCCCTATTGGCCGAACAGGCTGCGGCAACGCCCCTCCTCCCTGCCTCTGTCATACCCCCATCCCCGCCCGATAACTCGACAGCGGTCCTAGAGGTGAGTGGCTATCTCGTGGGACTGGCCCATCAAACGATTTTTTGCGTTGCCACCGAGCACATTGCCGAAATTGTATTATCTCAACCCAAGCAAGTCCTGCGAGAGGGAGACCAAGAATACTTGCTTTGGCGCGATCGCCGTCTGCAACTTCTCCGATTTGCCGATCTCTGGCACGCGAGTCAGTCCTTGGATGACCTGTCTTCCGCTGCCGATCCGTCCGAACTGATTCTGGTCATCCGGCGCGAATCCCAATACGTCGCCGTGGCGATCGAAGTAGACCGACTCATTGTCGATGCAGAACTCCCATTAGGTCAACCCGATGTAGCGGTAGCCCCGCTGCCTCCCGGCTGTTACGGCTGGACTCGCCTCAACGGTGGCCCTTGGATGACTGTGGTGGATGTCAATGCGCTGTGTCAAGGGCTGCTCATCGAGCCGATTCTGGGTGATGTTGAAAGGGCTACCGATGCGGACCTGTCCCAAACCCTGACCACTGCCGAACCAAAAACGATTTTGGTGGTGGACGATTCAAAAATGGTGCGAGAGGTGTTGGCGATGACGCTTCAAGAGGCTGGATATCAGGTG
>JBAVRC010000614.1:0-3080 GCA_049694615.1 Thermosynechococcaceae cyanobacterium
ATGCAATCCCACTCTCAAATCCCGGTTGCTCAATGCCCTAAAAGCAGGTGGCACTGAAGCCCTGAAAATTGCATTAGAAACTATCCTCAAAAATCCACTGGTTGCTATTCCAGTCGAAACTATCAAAGGCTGGATTGAAGCGGAGTAGAGGCTTATTGATGTCAGCAAAAATGAAATGAAAGCTGCGAACTATAGGAATTTAGTTTTAGCGATCTTCTGCTTCACCTCTTCAGCAAGATGACACGCTAGCACTCGCTTGATGGCGATCTGACTAGGAGGTAAGAGTGAAAAGGCGATCGCAGAAGCCAATGATAGGTTCACATTCCATAGCTTGCAATCTTCAAACCCAAGTGTAGCATTATCGAGAAAACAGGCGATCGCCCCCTCCAAACTCATTCTGGCTCACTATCTTGCCTAACAACCCGTTCACGAGCAGCACGGATTGCTTCATGCAATTTCGCTTGGAGCATAGATTGAGATGGTAATCCCGTCAGGTATTCCGCGACTCGAATTTCACCCCGATCCAGTTGAAGTAGCTCGATTTGCTCCTGATCCTTTTCGCTACACAGAATTAAGCCAATCGGCGAGTCCTCCCCATCTTTCCGTTCATACTTGTCCAGCCATCGCAGGTAGAGTTCCATCTGTCCTTTATGCTCCGCACTGAACCGACCTAGCTTCAGGTCAATTGCGACCAATCGATGCAAACTGCGGTGATAGAACAGTAAATCGAGATAAAAATCCTCCTGTCCAATCGTCATGCGCTTTTGGCGAGCCACAAAACAGAAATCGCTGCCCAACTCCAGCAGGAACCCTTCGATTTCACGCAAAATAGCCATTTCCAGATCGCGTTCGCTGTAAGTGTCCGTCAAACCTAAAAAGTCCAGCAAATAGGGATCGCGGAAAACTAGGTCAGGAGTCATCCGGTCTTCATCTCGGAGAGCTTCCAGTTCTTGGATGACCAATTCTTCAGGTTTGCGTGAAATCGCAGTGCGTTCGTAGAGCATTCCCCGAACTTTAGCCCGTAGGGTCCGGACACTCCACCGCTCAACCCGGCACATTTCAGCATAGAACGTTTGTTGGAGGGAATCCTTGAGGTAAATGATTTCCAAAAAGTGTGACCAGGCCAATTGTGCAGACAGTGTTTGCACAATGTCCCGATCAGGAAAAACTTCTGCAAACCGAACCATATTGAACAGGTTCCGACGACCAAAGCCTCGCCCAAACTCTGCGGTTAGAATTTTGCTGAGGATTTCGACAACCTGCTCACCATACCCTGCTCGCTCCTCTCCCAAAATTTCTCGATGGATGCGATCGCCAATGTGCCAGTGAAGAAGAACCAGTTCTGAATTAACCGTTTGGGCAATGCGATCGCGGCCTGCCAGAATCAAGCTACGAATGTCGTTCAGCAATTGTCCCGGCAAAAGAGCTGATTCAATATGAGTCGCTTGAGGTTTGTCAGGAGAATGGGTCATTGTCCAATTCTTGCAACACATCCATTAAAACATGCTCATCCACTAAAAAATTTTGAGTCAACTTCTTACTCTTCTCCCCCAATTCTGCAAAAATTTTCTGGCGTTTGGCGATCGCCCCTCCAACTCCCCCACATCCTCCCTTTCGGCTAATGTGACCCATTCATCACAGTTCCACCGTCTACCAACCGCACCCGTTGTAAAATAAGCGATACTAAAATAAACCTAAAGAATAGGCTCTGAAATGTCCAAGCTTGATCAAGCCCAGACCTTTCAGGGCTGCTTTGTCTCAGGGCCCAAACCAAGCTGAGGGCCTCGCCTCCTAAAACTGCCCAGCCTTGTCTTAACCCCATCGCCCCCTCATCCATCCCCGATATGAAGAACGTCAACGGTCATACCCTCCAGGCTTCTCAACCCCAAACCGCTGGCTACGCCGGACAACCTTGGCTCATCGAAGAACGCGACGCCTGTGGTGTCGGCTTCATCGCTAGCCAACAGGGCCAAGCCAGCCACGACATCATCCGTAAAGCCCTCTATGGATTGACCTGCGTTGAACATCGCGGCGGATGCAGTGCCGACCAAGACTCCGGCGATGGAGCCGGAACCCTGACCGCTATCCCTTGGGCCTTACTCTCCCAATGGTTTACAGACCAAGGCCAACCCGCTCCCAACCCCACCCAAACCGGGGTCGGTATGGTCTTCCTCCCCGCTGAGGAAGCCGCCGCCGCGCGATCGCGACACATCGCCGAAACCGTCGCTCAAGCCGAAGGCTTCACCGTCCTGGGCTGGCGCAAAGTTCCCGTCAACCCTGCCTGTCTGGGACCGCAAGCCAGAGAAAATCAACCCCAAATCGAGCAACTCTTCCTGGCCGATCCGCAACCCCACGACCCCGATGAAGTTCATGCCCTAGAACGTCACCTCTACCTCACCCGCAAACGCATCGAAACGGCGATCGCCCAAACCGAGGCACCCTGGGCCAAGGAATTGTACTTCTGCTCCCTCTCCAGTCGCACCATTGTTTATAAAGGCATGGTGCGCTCCGCCGTCCTGGGCGAGTTTTACCTGGATCTGCAAAATCCCGCCTTTGTCAGTCCCTTTGCCCTGTATCATCGTCGCTTTAGCACCAACACCCTGCCCAAATGGCCCCTTGCCCAACCCATGCGGTTTCTGGGCCACAACGGCGAAATCAACACCCTCCTCGGTAACGTCAACTGGATGGTGGCCCGTCAAAGCAGTCTGGCTAGCAAACGCTGGGGCGATCGCATCGACGAACTCAAACCCATCGTCAACCCCGACAACAGCGACTCCGCCAACCTAGACAACACCCTGGAACTCCTGGTGCAGTCCGGGCGTACCCCCATGGCCGCCCTGATGATGCTGATTCCCGAAGCCTACCAAAACCAGCCGGATCTGGCCGATCACCCGGAAATCGTCGATTTTTACGAGTACTACAGCGGCCTGCAAGAACCTTGGGACGGTCCAGCCCTGGTGGCCTTCAGCGACGGCAAAATTGTCGGGGCCACCCTCGACCGCAACGGCTTACGCCCCGCCCGCTACTGCACCACCAACGATGGCTTGATTATTGTGGCCTCGGAAGCGGGTAGCATTCCC
>JBAVRC010000615.1:0-2244 GCA_049694615.1 Thermosynechococcaceae cyanobacterium
TTGTTCCCCCTTTGTTGGATGCTTGGGCAGCGTATCAAGTCATGGCTAAGTCTCGTTCTTAAAGGAGCAATAATTTTATGAATCAAACAGAACAGTTAACTCAGCAACCTATGGATATGAAAGATTCACCAGCGGTCTCACCACTTTCTGAGAGTCTCCACAGCGCATCATTGATTCCACAATCTGGAAGCGAGACATGTGCTACTTGTGGAGGGGAAAGTTCTAATGCTGTTCCTCCCTCCTACGTTTATGCTTTGGGAAAAGTTGAGTGGCGTTTTCCAAAGCAATCTGTAGAAAAGGAATTCGCTCAGGTTACTGGACGAACAGAAACTGCTGGGCAGAGCGATCGAGAGGCAATTCACACGGTACTATCCCAGCGACAGAACCGCTACCTGGTGCGTCAACTGTGCTGGGTACTGACCATTGAGGGTTTAGAGACTTACATCCTGGTACCGCGTGACGCTGCGGACTTAGAGCTATTGACGGAAGCTGTTCGTCCTGCACCCAGTCCTTTGGATATTGATGTCATCATTGGCCAGCGAGGCCCCATCGCGCCACCAGATCTATGCAATGGACTCATGTTGCCAATTGTTGCATTTGACCAGATCTACTCCTTTGATCGCAGTGGATTAATCCAAAATATTCCACGACCAGAGACAATTCCCGCAAAGCAGTTTACGCAAACTTGTGAAGAACTGTTTGAACGCATAATGCAAATGGCTGACAACGCAGGTGCTACAGATGAGCATCGGGCTTTAAACTATCTGGCAGTTCGCTATCCTGCTATCTATGCTATGGCTGCTGAGGCTTATGGGCGGAGTTGTTCATTAACTTCAGTAGGGGTGTATCCCTCGCGCCTTAGCAGTACGCGCAAGATTGTTGATACTATTTTCGCTTTCACCAACCGCAGTACAGATGTCACTGAAAAGTATTTTATCCGTGTGGATGTGACTGAGGAGTTTCCCTTCTTAGTCACAAAGATGTCGCCTTACTACGATCGTTAACATTAAAGTACCTGAATGGAGATTTGTTTTATGAATATGCCTGGATTTACTGCAGAAGCGTCACTTCACACAATAGGTGAACATTACTATTCAAGTAATAATTTCCAAACCGCTGATGAATCTGTACATCTTGCAATCTCGCTTGAGGAACTAGTACACATTGATTACAATCCCAAGTTCTCGTGCTTTGAATATCGATGCCTTCTCCATCATCCTATTACCGATAGGTGTCTGTGGCGGGATTTGGTATATGTTTGTTAGCAAGCAGTAATAAAATATCATCTTTCTCAGTTGAATAAAAGAAAATGTAGGAGAAATATACAATGAATATGCCAGGTTTTACAGCAGAAACGTCTTTGTACAAGACCAATGAGCGCTACAAGCAGTCAGCTAATGAAGATACTTATGCTAGTGGATCTGTATATGCAGCAGGTCCTATCCCAATTGGTGGAATTGAAATCTTTCCATCACCTTTTACCAGGCAGCTCTGTTGGTTACCGTATTGGGATACATGCTGGGAATTTAATGGTAATTCGTATCCTTCTCGTAAACCGTGTATGAAATTTCGATATATTTGTTAGTAGTTCCAGTGGCACTGGTTCCGTAGCGTGGGATAAAACCGTGAAAGGCCCTCATGGCAAGCATTATGCCGAATTGCTCCCCGAATGGCTATCATCCTTGTATATCAAGTGTTTAGAGCTGTTCCCCATACGGCGGAACCAGTGCCGTTTAGTGCAAGTTACGAGACTGGAACTTTGGACCCAAGCATTTGAGCCAGATCTCCACGAATCGCTTCTAAAAATAAGCAATCATTCGTAATATCTGCAACCTCATCCTCATCCAGCACTTCGCCAAGACGTTCCTGATATGCCTTGATTTGGAAATCAAGGGCATCAACAATAAATCGAATTGCTTTTGGCGATAAATTCATTAGGTTTTACCCTCTAACTCATCTTATTGAAGTCTTTCTCATTAAGCAGTTGTACACACCCAAAAGCCCCACAGTTCTACAATACAAGGTTGGGCTGACGGTAGCAAATTCAGTCTCACACTGGTCTCTTCAAAATAACTTGGGCTAGCGATCGCTTTTACTTGAGTTGAATGTGATGGAAAAGCGATCGCTTTGTGGCTGAACCCAAAGACGGCGATCGCATCTGTTTTGTTTGGGCTGGCGATCGCATTTGCTTAAGCTGAAATAGAAGAGATTCAATCATTTTGTGGCTGATGCGAAAAACGCGAT
>JBAVRC010000616.1:0-1749 GCA_049694615.1 Thermosynechococcaceae cyanobacterium
AGTTGTCGATTTGCCCTTGTTCAACTTCCTGCTCCATTTCCAGTACCTGAATTTGGGTCAACTGTTGCAAGATTTGATTTTTTTGTTCAAGCAATTCGCTTTTGCGGGCATTGGCTTGGCTTTGCAAATCCTGAATCTGGGCACTAATGGCTTCGGAGGGCTGACCAATCATTTGCTTTTGCAGCTCGCTCATCATTTGTTGGACTTGGAGTTCAAGCTGTTGCAGTTGACTGTCCAGTTGGTTGATTTGCCCTTGTAGCTGTTGTTGCGCTTCCTCTCGCCATACAGGGGTCACAATGGCCTTCACAGGGATTGCACGGCGCAGTAACAGGCGATCGCTCAGAATATCCATAAATATCGGTAGGGTAAGTTTACAAAGAACGCTACGAGAACATCCCGTCGATCATATCGCGGTAGCGATCCATGACGACAGCGCGTCGAATTTTAAACGTCTGGGTTAAAAGACCGTTTTCTATAGAAAAGGGTTCGGAAATAAGCCGAAAAGGACCAATGCGGTCATCGGGACGATAACCGGGCCGATTTTGCACCTCCCGCACCAGTTCCTGACGGTATAAGTCCAGGATGGCTTTACTGCCCAAGATCAGGGTGGTCGATCCATCCTCGGCAGGACCTTTAATCCCCTCTGGGTCTTGGGTCTCCAGCCATTGCTGGAGTGCCTCCCGCATCGCCTCAGGGTCTGGGTATCGGTTCAGTATGTCTGGGGGACAGGCCGTTTTGACCCAGGTCAACAGGGTCTCGACGTTGGGCACAATCAGGGCACCGAGCGATCGCTGATCTTGGCCCACCACCATCAATTGATCGATGTAGGCACTGCGAGCACAGGCATCTTCAATGGGTTGGGGTTCAATGTTCTCACCATTGGAGAGGACGATGGTGTCCTTGGCCCGTCCGGTCAACACCAAATCTGATTGCGGCGTGAGCCAGCCAATATCGCCCGTGTCGAACCAGCCTTCTTCATCAATGGCCTTAGCGGTGGCATCAGGATTGTTGTAGTAGCCCTGCATCACTTGGGGTCCACGACTCAACACCAGTCCTTTTTGGCCCAAGGGCAACACTTGGCGGGTTTCGGGATCGACGATGCGCAGTTCGGTCTCAGGCAAGGGTTGTCCGGCAGAACGGCGCAGGTTGCGTGCGTAATGGCGGACGGTCAAAACAGGAGAGGTTTCGGTAAGACCATACCCCACTAACAGGTCAATCCCGACGATTTCAAAAAAGTTTTCCAGATGCATGGCCAGGGAACCGCCGCCACTGACGGATGCTTTGAAGTTGCCACCCAGGGCTTCCCGCACCTTGCTATAGACCAGGCGATCGCCTAGGGCATGGAGCGGAGCGAGGAACCAGCACTGCACTTGCGCCACGAACGTTTGCCAAAGTGAGGGGTTTCGGTTATTCAGGTCCAACCGCTGGACGATCCGACGGGCTTGGATGTAGCGATCGCTCAGGGCAAAAAACCGTTGAACCAGTTTTTGTTTACCGGTAGGCTGGTCCCGGAATTGTTTTTGAATGCCCTCGTAGAGGGACTCCCACAGGCGTGGGACACTGGCCATGTAGGCAGGGCGATAGGTTTGCAGGTCTTTTTTGATGTGGCGAATGGAGGTGTAGGTTTGGGTGCAGCCGTGGGAAAGGAGATAGTAATCGACGGTGCGACCGAAACTGTGCCAGGAGGGCAAAATGCTGAGGACGTTATCGCCCGGTTGGGGTTGCAGCACCGTTGGGAAGGTATTCATC